>JAISRA010000046.1 GCA_031273885.1 Endomicrobium sp. | reverse complement strand
GCAATGACTTCAGGATGAATCTTTTCCCCAATAAGTATTATAGTTTTATCTTTAGAGTTTACATCTGTACTTAACCGTTTAACTATATCATGAGCTCTTTTTACAAAAGGGCATACAGTGTCTATTATGTTAATATTTTTATTTTTTTTAAGTTTCTTGTGTAGTTTTAAAGGTATCCCATGTGTACGTAAAATTATAGAGCCGCTTTTTACATTCTTGGGATCTTTTATAATTTTTATACCTTTTCGCTCAAGTCTTTCAACTTCCTGAGGATTATGTATAATAGGTCCTAAAGTATACACTTTATGTTCTTTAGCTACAATCTTTTCAGATAAATCTATGGCTCTTTTCACGCCAAAACAGAAACCCGCTTTGTCAGCTATTTTGATATTTGATATATAATTTGACATATAATTTTTCATCGATCTATAAATTTTATCTTTCACAAGACACAGATTTAGCATTAATCGAACTTAAACATTTAAACTTAGTAAACCGTTTTCACATATTCTGCGCCTACATCGCATTACATCTTTGCAATTGCATCCAAAGCTTTTTGTGATAAATTTATATAATCACTTTTTTTAAACTCTTTTAAAGGATATATAGGCTTTCCATATTTAATTCTTATTTGTTTAAATTTTATCATTGTATTTGTATGTTCTATTTTTACAGGTATTAAAGGGACTTGCGCATTACAAGCCATCATCCCCGCGCCTGTTCTCGCTTTTCCTATTTTTGCATCTTTTGAACGCGTTCCCTCGGGAAATATTAAAAGCAAATGGCCATTTTTTAAAAGAGAAAATGCTTGTCTCATCGCAACCATATCCTGCGTGCCTCTTTTAACAGGGAAAGCATTTGTCTGTTTTATCATCCACCCGAAAACAGGAATATTAAACAATTCTTTTTTTGCCATAAAATACAAAGGCCGTTTCATTGCAGAACCCGTAAGCGGAGGATCAAAAAAACTTATATGGTTAGGAGCAATTATTGCTCCACCTGATTGTGGAATATTTTCAACTCCTTCAATATGCCACCTATAAAATAAGCCAAACAATATTCTAAACATTTGTCTGCCTATTAAATATAAAACTGAACATTTCTCTTTTACCTGCATATATTCTTCAACACCTTCATAGGATTACTAAACATTCAAACACAACAAAACATAAATAACGTTGTTTTTCCTGCTGTCAGTTTTACTTTTTGCTTTTGCAGCACAGTAACGCAAATGCTGCTTTTTATCTATAAGTTTTATTATTTTTTATAAGCCTTACCTGTAAATCCAAAGTCTTAATTGCAGTCTTGCGCGTATTATATCAAACTAAAAGATTTATGCAAAACTATACTCTTATTATTAATGCTTTTTAACGGATTATTTTTAAAAAATCATACTATAATTCATACTGGATATTATTTAATCTAAGCTTAAACAAAGTAGATATCACTTATTTCCACACCGTTAAAATGATACCACTGTTTTTTTAAAATAAACATCCTATTTAAAGCATTTATAGACTAAAAATAGGATTACTTATTATCGTATTATTATGTTTTGATTATTTGTGTTTGCTAAGATATTCCAGATCTGGCTGTTTATAGCCTATACCGTACTGCCAAAGGCATAAAGCTACTCAACTACTTATGGTCGATTTCAGTTTGACCCTATGTTACAAGCAATCCAATAAATAATAAAGCCAATATTATTTTCGTTGACTATATTTTTTATTCTTTAATCATATATTTATCTTCAATATTTTTTAACAACTCATCTATTTTAACTTCAAGAGTTTTCATATCATTCGAATCGTTAATAAAAGTAATATCAGCCATCTTCATTGTTTCTTTTAATTGCTGCCCTGCTCCTTTGTTTCGATACTCTTTTTCCTCAAGTTCAATAAATTTTTCAAAAATCTGAGGATCTCCCTGTCTATTTCTTCTCTGCATTCTTTCAAAACGGATATTCATGGGAGAATCAACATTTATTAAAACAAAATCTTTTCTTTTCTTCAGCTCCTTAACTTCATCCGGATGCCTTATGGAAGTTATACAATATTTACTATTATTAAGCTCAATTTTCTCAAGTGCTTTCCTAGCAAGAAATCCATACCCATTTTTTTCTCTTAATTTAGTTCCAAAAGCTATAAGATTTTCTCTTGTGGTTTCAATATTTTCTTCTTTCATTATTTCCCTTATAACATCCGATAATGAACAATGTTTATATTCATGTTCTTTAACGATATATTCTGCAATCGTATCCTTGCCTGAACAGTTAGAGCCTGTTAAACCTATAATCATTATTTTTTCCTATACAACATTTTTTTATAAACTAATTTGCTGTACATTAATTTTTACTATACATTTTTTCACAGGTTTTTTACCGCATAAAGGAGCATGCGCATCTTGTGGAAAAAATACAGCAAAAGTACCCGGATTTAAGAAAATATCAAAATCATGCTTATCATTGAAAAAAATTATATCTTTTAATTCATCATAATTCTTATAAACTTCTTTACAATTTAACAAATTTTTCCAGCCTATCACGTCATATCCTTCTATTATATACTGCACATCAATATATTTTCTATGGGCTTCAAGTTTTTGTTCCGGCGGTTTTTTGGGATATGAAGTTTCTACAATCGCATACATTCTGTCATTTATTTCATATCTTTGTTCTTTGGAGAAAGAAGAAATATTTATTTTTATAAATTCTAAAGCTTCCTTAATAAAAGTGGCGATATTTGAATAAAAATCAATACTTTTTATATCATCTGTTATCATAAAATTATGGATTGTATAAAATACCTGATAAAAAACACGAGCTAACGGTCGTTTGGTTATCTTTTGCGGGGGCAGGATTTGAACCTGCGGCCTTCAGGTTATGAGCCTGACGAGCTACCGGACTGCTCCACCCCGCGATTTAATGTGAATAATTGTAACAACATTCACGTCTGTTTGTCAAATCTTTTTTTGTATTTTTTTCCAGGACGGGTATTCCATCTGCGGTGGAACCAAAACCATTGTTCCGGGTTTTTACGGATCACAGCTTCGAGTCTTTGATTATATATAGTGTTGATTATTTCTATATCCTTCTCTTCATTGCCTGTATTTGGAATCTCAAGTTCCTCTATCTCCATTTTCATACTTCCATCTTTTTGAACAACGCCAAAAGCAGTAATAATAGGACTTCCTGCGTGTATAGCAAAAAATGCAGGTCCCTTTGGGGTTGATGCCAATCTACCAAAGAACGGCAGAAAAACACCTTGCGCACCTGCATCTTGGTCTCCTAAAATAGCAAGAATATGGTTCTTTTTTAAAGCTTTCATTACCCCTCTAAACGATATTTTATCATCTCTTTGAAAACCAATTATATTAAACCCTTCTTTCATTCTAAAATTGCTTATCATATTATCAATAAAACTATTTGACTGTTTTGCAATAATAAGCGCAACAGGATATTTTTTTGAAAATGCTAAAGCAGACAATTCCCAATTTCCAAAATGGGCAGACAATAAAACTAATCCTTTCCCTTTGTTAAAAGCTTTTTTTATAATATCTTCGTCAAATATCAACAACTTTTCTATTTCTTTATCACTCATTTTTGATATAAATACCATATCAATTAGAATTTTAACGAAATTTTTGTAAGTATTTTTTGCTATTAATTTTACTTCTTTTTCAGATTTTTCAGGAAAAGATAAAGAAATATTTTTTAGTGTTTCTTTCTTCCTTACAGGTATAAAATAGTACATTATCAAAGCTATAATCGTCCCTAGAGCATGTGCGGCATGTCTGCGCAATAAACATATTATAAATATTAATACTTTCAACCCATAATATTCCGCATAATTTTGCAGCTTATTTCTTTTCATTAAATACAAATACCTCAATTTTTATTTATAAAAATTTTTGCAAGTATACTTTTTTTAAATTGAACCGCTTTCTGCGGACACATTTCATG
>JAISRA010000059.1 GCA_031273885.1 Endomicrobium sp. | reverse complement strand
TTAATGCTTGAAAAAAAAATAAAAGCAGGTGTTGAATTTTTTCAAACACAAGCAATATTTGACGTACAAAGATATAAAGATTTTTTTGATAAGGTAAAACATTTTAAAGTAAAAATTCTACCTGGAATTATTCTCATTAAATCCCAACAGTTTTTACGATTTATGCAGACTTTATCTGGAATAAACATTCCTAAAGAAATACAAGATCGAATCAATTTTGCTTCCGATCCTTTAGCAGAAGGTATAAAAATTTGTTCTGAAATTGTCAAAGAACTTAGATCGTTTGCAGATGGCGTTCATATTATGGCAATTGGTATAGAAGAGCATATACCTAAAATAATCAATTTATAATATTGCATAGAAATTTTGCAAATATAAGTCTGTAGCAGCTGAGGAGTTGTTTTTTGATGAATTCTGTTTTTCTCTACATTTAGCCTTAACTATGACACAGTATACGTTATAAATTTTTGCTCTCATACGATACCTCGCAATAAGTGTCTCTACAGATATAAAATTTTGTTGGTGTTTTATGAAAAGAGCAATGTATTACTCAAAATTAAATCCTACTTAAAAGTGTTATTGTCGAACAAGAAGTATCGTTGATTTTTTGCGTTTGGATTTATTTTATAAGTAAAATTATTTATATTTAATGTCAAATCAGTTTGCAGCAGAAGAGAGATAATTCTGTGATAATTTTTCTCTTGAAATTTTCTAGGCGTATCTTAAAGTTATTTCTACTCCAATTTCCATGTACAAAAATATTCCCGAAATATTGAAAATATTCAAATCAGCCGGACAATTTATGATTTGTGTTAGCTTTTTTTTCTTTATAAGAAATTGTACTATGACATGACAATTGTTAGTGCTGTATAAATTAAAACTAAAAAAAGTCATTAGAGGCTTTTTCATTTTCTTCATAATGACCTCTTTTTGTTTAATTTTTCGAATTGCCACTTAGATATGACAAGTTTTGAGAAAGATTTTGCTTCTTGAATAGTTTTTCAGGTCCATAGCCCATGCCGGTTCATAAACTGTGACTATCAGACATGATTTGTTCATGATTAAGTTTTGACAGACTTTCCCTCAATATGTCAGAGACTATATTTTAATAGCTTTTACAAACAACCAAAATTTTGCAATTTAATGTATACATCTTCTTATTTGCTATTCCAACAGTTCTCTAGTTAAAGAGGAAACCATTTTTTGTGTTGACTTAGGCAAAAACAAAATAAGATCCTTACTTTACAACAAGAGCTATATTTGCCGTGCATGCTGACTTGTAAAAGCAAAAAACAGTTACAAAAATTGGTTTTTTACTATGTCACGTCTATAGATCATAAACATTATGGTTAAGAATTGGATGAAACAATTTATTTTTTGGTTTTTAATTTATTTGTAAATTCAAGCATCTATTGTATATAATATGAATATAGTAAAGTGATAATGAGGAAACAAAAGAGGCTTCAATGATTTCTCTTATTTTATTCTGCATAGATAGATGCAAATATTGAGAAAAATGATGTGATTGCATAATTGTATAGTCTATCATATAAATAAGAAAATACTAAAGTAAATTTTATGTCCATTATCAGTTAGTGGGTAGAATTAATAATTTATATTGTCATATTGGGGTACCAATTTTGAAATTTTCTGAACTGTCAAGTTTATATAACGATTCTAAAAGTTTTGTAAATTTAAGAGAAAGAATTGTAAAAGCAAGAGGAGATTTGCATCTATTGGTATATATACAAAAATGCACAGACATACTCTAAGGAAATAAATATTGTATTTTAAACAATAAATCTTAAGATGTGCTTAAAACCGCAATTAAAGACCTAAATTTTCCTGCAAGGATCCTATGACAAATTTTGTAAAATTCAAAAACAATTGTATAGATTTAACCATTAGTTGTGTAATATATGTGTGTAGTACAGCTACAGTTTTTTTTGATTATTAGAACTGAAGCAAAAAGTATCTTCAAAATTTTGATAAATTAATGGATATATGTGAAGCTTTGCGTAATGAAAATAGCTGTATGTGAATGGATAAAGAACAAGCTCGCGAGTTTTTGTAAAACACTTATTTTCAGAATTCGAAGAAGTCAAGCAGGTAGTTAAGAATAAAGATATGGGAAATATTGAAGAAGAACTGGGGTGACATTCTTTTTCAAGTTATACTTAATGTTCAGATTGGCAAAGAGAATAAAGATTTCTATATTACCGTCGTGTGACAGAAAAACTTAATAGAAAGTTTGTTTTGCAGTTGTCCTATTTGGCTATTATAAAGTTAAAAATGTGAGTAGGGAAAATATTAAAAAGAAAGAAAAAACTGTAACTATAATAAAGATATAAAATTAAAAATAATTTAGGGAGAGAACATGCTAGATAGAATTTTTTCACTGAAGAAAATTTCTGCAGTTTTTGGTTTCTTAGTCACGTTTATAAGTCGGTCAATGGCAAGTGAAGCAAATTTAGTTATCCCTGACTTGGCTTCTGTGCGTTTTTTTACAACTGCAGTTGATGGCAAAATGCTTTTGACATTTGGTTTTCTTGTTTGTGTTTTTGGTTTATTGTTTGGAATGTATCATTTTTTAGGTATTAAAAACCTTCCTGTACATAAATCAATGAAATCAATTTCAGAACTTATCTATGAAACGTGCAAAACATATCTTATAACTCAAGGTAAATTTATAATTATACTTGAAGTTTTGCTTGCTGTTATCATAATTGTATATTTCGGATTGTTGGAGCATTTTGAAGCAATTAAGGTTGTTGCAATTGTGCTTTGTAGCATTATAGGAATTCTCGGAAGCTATACGGTGGCGTGGTTTGGTATGAGAATTAATACTTTTGCAAATTCTAGAACGGCTTTTGCAAGTTTAAGAGGGAAACCTTTTCCTCTTTATGCAATACCGCTCCGTGCAGGAATGAGTATTGGGATGCTTTTGATAAGCATAGAACTTTCCATAATGCTTGTAATTCTTCTTTTTATTCCTTCGGATTTTGCTGGTGCATGCTTTATAGGTTTTGCAATTGGCGAATCTCTCGGTGCTTCAGTTCTAAGAATCGCAGGTGGAATTTTCACAAAGATTGCAGATATAGGTTCAGACTTAATGAAGATTGTATTTGATATTAAGGAGGATGATGCAAGAAATCCGGGAGTTATTGCGGATTGTACGGGCGATAACGCAGGTGATTCTGTAGGACCTACAGCAGATGGTTTTGAAACTTACGGTGTTACAGGCG
>JAISRA010000029.1 GCA_031273885.1 Endomicrobium sp. | reverse complement strand
TTTATATTGGCAGATTTTACTCTATACTCTATATCTTTTGTAGTTAAAAGATGAGTTGCAGGAATTACCAAAGCGCCAAGTTTATGAAGCGCAATAGTACAAAACCAATACTCATAACGCCTTTTCAGCATAAGCATTACAGAATCACCTTTATTTATGCCTAAAGATTTAAAAAAATTTGCAGTTCGATTACTTTCTTTTTTAAAATCCTCAAAAGTAAATACCTTTTCATCACCCTCGGGATTACACCAAACCATTGCTCTTTTTTTAGGCGAAATAGTTGCAAGTTCATCAACGACGTCAAAGCCAAAATTAAAATTTTTAGGTACTCGTATTTTATAGTTTTCTATAAAATCATCATAGGATTTATAGTCAGTTTTAACATATTTATTAGCTAGCATTTTTCTCTCTTTTTATAATATTTTTATTTTAACTAGATATATGTATCATTGTTTTACCCGTAGATGTAATAACCTTTACTCCAGTAAAAGATATACTATATTTCTTAAAATACTCCTGCATTCCCTCCTTTAAAAAACTTTCAACTATAGATATAACTTCTTCATCGGCATTACCGGAAATTAATAATATCAAATTCCCTTTTATCTCGCTTAAATAATGTAGTTGAAAGCTTGACGCAAAAGCATCAAACTCTGGATTAGCTCTAAAAATTATATTATTCAATTGAGAGGCAATTAACCTTCCTATATATTCACTATCTGTTATATCATACCTGTCTTCTGCTATTCTTGCAACTATTGGAGGCCCGTACAGCTCCAAAATGATTCTAGATTCATAATCAGAATGTGAAATAAGCTTATAGCAATATCTTTTTACATCGTCAATATTACAAGCTATTCTAAAGGATATGCTTTTATCACGATTATAAACCGTCACTACTATATATTTCGTATCTGAATCACTGCTCAACACCGCTCTTATTGTAGCCTGCAAAGCAGCTTGCATTTTATCAACTAGATTTTTAGAAGTAAGCTCATTAAGTTTTATATCAAGATACAAAGTCTTACCTACAATAAAAGCCTTTGAATCTAGACCATATTCCTTTTTTACAAGCCGCTCCAAATCCTGTATAAGACTATTTTTGGGATAACTTACACTACAAGAATTTAGCAAAAGGCTAGTTATAATTAAAGATATTACACGTTTTAGCATTTGCACAATAATTACTAGTCTTTCCTTTTTCTTACAGTTGCCATTGTTTCTTCAAATTCATCAAAATCCAATTCCTTATCTATTACAAGTCTCTTGGCTACAGCATCAACAGCATCCCAATTTACTTTTAAAAATTCTTCAATTTTGGTATGACATGCATTCATTATTTTTATTGTTTCATTATTAAGCTTTTCTTTAAGACTCTGAGACATATGTTCTTTTGGTATAGCAGAAAAATCTCCGACAAAATTACTATCTCCCATTCCTGCTTTCCATACCATAGTATTTGCAATAGCCATAGCGTGTTTAAAATCTCTAGTGACACCTGTTGTGGTTGTCTTATATTTAATTTTTTCAGCCACATATCCTGCAAGAGAAACCATAATATCGGCAAGTAACTCTTCTTTATACTCGTTGTGTAATTCTTCTTTAGGGAAAGGGGCAACAAGTCCAAGCGAACCTTGATGGGATTTAATCGTTACTTTAAAAACATCGTCGCTGGGATGCATCATATATATAGCTACTGCATGCCCAGCTTCATGATATGCTGTCATTTCTAACTCTTTAGACGTCACTTCCAAATGCGTTTCTATACCCAAATCTATTCTATCCATAGCCTCAGATAAATCTTTCATATCAATAACTTCTTTCTTTTTTCTTGTTGATATCAATGCAGCTTCTTTTACTATATTCTCAATATCAGCAGGTGATTTATATACTGCTTTCTTTGCAAGTCTATCTATATTTACACTAGGAGCAATTTTTACTTTTTTAAAATAAAAACTAAACAAATTCCCTCTTTCTTTTAAATTTGGGAGTGTAATGGCAATTTTCCTGTCAAAACGACCCGGTCTTAACAATGCTTTATCTAGCACATCCTCATCTGCATTTGTCGCTGCTATAACAATAACATTGTTTCCCTTAGTATCTAATCCATCCATCTCCACAAGAAGCTGGTTTTGAGTACTATTTGTCTCTTCCCCCCCTCCCATATAAGAAAAAGTTCTTCCTCTTCCTATAACTTCAATTTCATCTATAAATATTATACAAGCTCCCTCAGAATATGCGTAGTCTCTGGCTTTTTTAAAAAGATTTCTCACTCTGCTTGCACCTACTCCGACAAACACTTCTACAAATTCACTTCCAGAGATATAAATAAATGGTATATTACATTCTGTTGCAATAGCTTTTGCAAGCAATGTTTTACCACATCCCGGAGGTCCAATCAAAAGAATCCCCTTGATAATCTTTCCCCCGATTTTTTGCAGTTGTTTTCTATCTTTTATAAGCTGAACAACTTCAAGAGCTTCTTTTTTTGCACCTTCAAGACCTATAACTTCTTTAAAAGAGACTTGTATATTCTCGGCTTTTGTTTTGTTTTTATTTACTTTTCCAAACCCGCCACTTAGAAGTGTAACATACATAAGTACAAACGTAACAGCGCTTACAATTGCTATAAGAATCTGCAGAGGCACTGTTGCAAGGGTAATAATTCTAAAAAAAGATTCGACTTTACTCAACCCATATGCCGAAAGACACAAAAGAACAAACACAAATAAAACTATATTCACCCATGCTTTATTGTTTCGTAAAAACAATCTGAGCTTTTGTATTATCATTTCAACACCTCTGTACAATTATTCATATATTACGCGAACCTGCCTTATTTAGACTTGCCTTGATTTGCTACTGATTCCATGGCTTTTTTGACAGCTTCAGGATCGCCCAAATAATAATTTCTTATTGATTTTAAATTTTCGTCCAATTCATAAACAAGC
>JAISRA010000124.1 GCA_031273885.1 Endomicrobium sp. | reverse complement strand
TATTAAAAAAGCAAATGATGGTGAAGAAATAATGATAATGACACAAAATGGTATAACGATAAGACTCAGAGTAAACAGCATTTCCGTTATAGGGAGAAATACGCAGGGTGTACGGCTTGTACGGCTTGACGATTGTGATAAAGTAGCAGCGGTTGCTTGTGTGGTAAAAGACGAAAGCGAAGAAGTAGTTCAAGATGTTGTAAAAATATAAAATAATCAATAAGACTGTAAGACTGTGGTTAAAATAAAATGATAAAAACTGCTTTACTTATGGACACAAGTTTTGTAGTGTGTAAGTATGTCAGATATTACTAGTGAGATGTTGTAAAAAGATAAAGTTTTTGGAGTGAAAGTTACAGTTGCCATTACCATTTTTAATCACTGCAAAGAATTTGATATACACGAAAATTATAGGTAAAGAATAATAAGAGTTTTATCAAAGAATAAGGACAAGGAAAGATAATAATTGGAGTGCTAATGTCGTATGTTTTTGTTTTTTTGCATATCGGTCATTTTCAAAATGATAAAAAAGTTGTTTTATCATTTGCATAAATGTAATAATGTAGGAAATGATAATTTTGCAGCATAGCAATTAATGCTATATACTGGAGGAATTTATTGTATGCAAATTACATTTAGGTGGTACGGAAAAAAACTTGATACGATCCCTTTAAGTTTTGTTAAACAGATCCCAGGAGTTAAAGGAATAGTATGGGCGCTTCATGATGTGCCTGCAGGTGAGTGTTGGGAGATTGATAGGATTAACTGCATCAAAAATTACCTTGCTGAAGCCGGCTTTAATAATGAAGTAGTTGAAAGCGTCAATGTTCATGAAGATATAAAGCTCGGACTCCCTTCCCGCAAGAAGTATATAGAAAATTACAAAAATACTCTTAAAAATCTTAGTAAAGCTGGTGTAAAGGTTGTGTGTTATAATTTCATGCCTGTTTTTGATTGGACAAGAACAGACTTATATAAGGCTTTGCCGGACGGCTCAACAGCACTTTTCTATGAAAAATCTAAAATTGATTCGCTTAATCCTTATGAATTTCTTGACAAAATGTCAAAACAAAAAGGGTTGTTGTCAATGCCTGGTTGGGAGAAGGAAAGGTTATCTAAAATAAGAGAATTATTTAAAGCTTACGAAGGCTTTACAATAGAAAATCTTTTTGAAAATGCCAGATATTTTTTGCAAGAGATTATTCCAGTCGCAGAGGAAAGTGGTATAAAAATGGCAATACATCCTGACGATCCGCCATGGAGCATCTTTGGACTTCCAAGACTTATAACTTCAAAAGAAAATATACAAAGATACCTAAGTTTGATCAATAATTCGTCAAATGGTCTTACTTTATGTACAGGCTCGCTAGGGGCATCTAATAAAAATGATATTGTCGATATGATAAAAACTTTTAAAGATAAAATATTTTTTGCTCATATTAGAAATGTAAAACGTTTTGATAACGGTGATTTTATAGAAAGTTCCCATCGTGCCTGCGATGGTTCTTTAGATATTGTTGAAATTGTTAGCGTATTTCATGAGGCGGGATTTAAATATTATATTCGCCCAGATCATGGTAGGCACATTTGGAATGAAGAGTCTAGACCTGGGCTTCGCCCAGGATATGGTCTTTATGACAGAGCGCTGGGAATTATGTATTTGTCTGGCATTTGGGATACGTTGGATAAACAGAAACTGGCATCGTGATTTTATGTTAAGGAGAGAAGAATATAATGAACAGTGTATTGACAGAAATTTCTAACATTGGGATAGTTCCGGTTATAGCGCTTGATAATTCTAAGCAAGCTTTGCCTATTGCAAAAGCACTTTATGCTGGTGGCATAGGATGTGCGGAAATAACATTCAGGACTGCTGCAGCTGAAGAATCTATAGAAATAATTTCTAAAAAAATGCCTGAAATGATTATTGGGGCAGGTACGGTTTTAACTGTTGAACAAGTTGACAAGGCGGTTACAGCCGGATCTAATTTTATAGTTAGTCCAGGACTAAACCCTAAAGTTGTAAAGTATTGCCTAAATAGAGGTATTACAATAGTTCCGGGCTGCACAACTCCAAGCGATGTAGAAGTTGCCATAGAGTTTGGACTTGAAGTTGTCAAATTCTTTCCAGCGGAAGCTTCTGGCGGCATAAGTATGATTAAAGCTATGGCTGCTCCGTATGCAAATATAAAATTTATGCCAACTGGTGGAATTGATATAAAAAATTTAAATACGTATTTATCATTTAATAAAGTTATTGCTTGCGGTGGAAGTTGGATGGTTAACAAAGAACTTCTTAAGAATGGCGATTATGCAACTGTTACAAAATTAAGTAAAGAAGCTCTATTTGCTATACTTGGATTTGAGGTGCAGCACATAGGTATTAATATGCCTGATGCCGTTTCTGCATGTGCAACGGCAGATAAGTTTGGGAATTTATTTGGTTTTGTAAAGCAAGAATCAAGCGGATCTTTTTTTGCCAGTATTGGAATTGAAGTTATGAAAAAACAATTTTTGGGTAAAAATGGACATATAGCCATTCGTACAAATAATGTAACACGTGCAGTGTATTATTTAAAGAAAGCAGGTGTCATATTTAATGAGGAAACTGCATCATATGATGCAGTTGGAAATTTGTATTCCGTATACCTAAAGGAAGAAATAGGAAATTTTGCTGTTCATTTAATCCAGAAAAAATAATCTATGTGGAGATTTAAAATGCAAAAAAAAATAATAACATTTGGGGAACTGATGCTTAGACTTGCGCCTGAAGGGTATTATCGTTTTGTACAAGCTAACAATTATGGTGCTACTTATGGTGGTGGAGAAGCTAATGTTGCAGTTTCTTTGTCAAATTTTGGGCTAAAAGCGACTTTTGTAAGTAAAATGCCAAAACATGAAATAGGGCAGGCGGGTATAAATTCTTTAAAAAAATGTGGTGTAGATACTTCTTTTATAGCTCGTGGTGGAGAACGTGTCGGTATATATTTTTTGGAAAAAGGCGCAAGTCAACGACCGTCTAAGGTTATTTACGATAGAGCAGGATCTTCTATAGCTTTGGCTTCTGGAAAAGATTTTGATTGGAACAAAATTTTTGAATATGCTCAGTGGTTTCACTTTACGGGCATTACGCCTGCGCTTAGCGATAATATGGCACAAATATGCATTGAAGCGTGTAAAATTGCCAAAGAAAAAAAAATTACTGTCAGTTGCGATTTAAATTACCGGAATAAACTTTGGTCAAAAGAGAAAGCTGGTAAAGTTATGGGGGAACTTTGCAAGTATGTAGATGTATGTATAGCAAATGAAGAGGATGCGGATGACATTTTTAGTATAAAAGCAAAACATACAGATATTACGACTGGTAAAATTAATAACGAGGGATATAAAGAAGTTGCACAAGAATTAAAGAGAAGATTTAATTTTTTAAAAGTGGCAATAACACTTAGAAGTTCTCTTTCTGCTAATGATAATCGCTGGGCTGCTATGCTTTACAATGGTGAAGAATTTTTATTTAGCAAAGAATACTTAGTGCATATTGTCGATCGTGTTGGTGGCGGAGATTCTTTTGGGGCAGGTTTAATATATTCGTTAATAAGCGGGTATTCCGACCGTGAAGCTATAGAATTTGCGGTTGCTGCAAGCTGTTTGAAACATAGTATAGAGGGGGATTATAATCATGTTTCAATTGATGAGGTTGAAAAACTTGTGGCTGGGGATGCTTCCGGTAGAGTACAGAGATAATGTTGCTGTATATTCGTAAAAAAGATTTTTTAATAAGTTTGAATTAAAATATTAAGTCTTGGGAGGTACTGATATTAGTGTAAATTGTATCTTTAAAAATATAAACATGCGCAAAGGAGAGGAGGGAGGGCATGGACTGGAATAAAAAGGTTGCTGTTATAACAGGGGCAGGTGGTGTGCTTCTCAGTGCTTATGCAAAAGAATTGGCTTCAAAGGGTGTTAAAATAGCTGTCCTGAGTAGGTACATAGAACATGCTCAGCATACTGCTGATGAAATTATTGCGGTTGGAGGTACTGCAAAGGCCTATGCTTGCGATGTACTTGATAAGGAAAATCTTATTATAGCAGAAGATCAGATATATAGAGATTTCAGTCAATATCATATTCTTATAAATGGTGCTGGTGGCAATATACCAAATGCCAATACTACAAATGAATTTTTCAAACCTGAAGATTCTGATAATCCAAATATTCGTTCTTTTTTTGATTTGGACTCAAAAGAGATCGAAAAAGTTTTTTCGGTAAATTTTCTTGGGACATTTCTTGTTACGCAAATTTTTGCAAAACGTATGATTGGTGTGAAAGGCGCTACGGTTATAAATTTTTCAAGTATGGCTGCTAAGAGTCCGATGACTAAAGTTCTAGGTTACAGTGCAGCAAAAGCGGCGATTGATAATTTTACAAAGTGGTTAGCAGTGCATTTTGCGGAACAAGGATTGCGTGTAAATGCAATTGCGCCGGGCTTTTTTCTTACAAATCAAAACAAATTGCTTTTAACAAATCCCGATGGTTCACTTACAGAAAGGTCTCATAAAATTATTAATCGTACACCTATGAGGCGTTTTGGCCAAGTATCTGATTTATTTGGTACGCTTACATGGCTTTGCGATGAGGAAGCATCAGGGTTTGTTACTGGCAGTGTTATTGCGGTGGATGGTGGTTTTCAGGCGTATTCTGGGGTATAAAAATAAACTGGAGGAAAATTATGAAAGATTTTCTCGAT
Organism: Endomicrobium sp.; assembly: GCA_031273885.1. GTDB lineage: Bacteria > Elusimicrobiota > Endomicrobiia > Endomicrobiales > Endomicrobiaceae > Endomicrobiellum. Next base: position 3,420 of record JAISRA010000124.1, on the reverse strand, counting down.
AAAGATTTTCTACTTTCTACAGAAACAGCAAAAGAGCTTTTTAACAAATATGTAGCTAAAAGGCCTATTATTGATTATCATTGTCATATTAATCCTAAAGAAATTGCACAGGATAGACAGTTTGAAAATATAAGTCAGGTTTGGCTTGGTGGAGATCATTATAAGTGGCGTCAAATGCGTTCTAATGGTGTAGAAGAAAAATATATTACTGGAAATGTTCCAGATAGAGAAAAATTTCAAAAATGGGCAGAAACTCTTGAAAGATTGATTGGAAATCCTCTTTATCATTGGAGTCATCTTGAACTTCGAAGATACTTTGGTTATGAAGGAGTTTTAAACAGTAAAACTGCAGAGGAAGTATGGGCATTGTGCAACGAGAAACTACAGAAAAGGTCTATGTCTGCACGCGGTATGATAGAACAGTTTGGTGTTAAGTTGATTTGTACTACAGATGATCCTGTTGACAATCTTGAGTGGCATAAAAAAATTAAGGAAGATAAGTTTTTCAATGTGCAAGTTCTTCCTACTTGGCGTCCTGACAAGATGTTGAATATAGAAAATCCATCGTTTGTAGATTATATAGCTCAGCTTTCGAAAGTAAGTGGTGTCAATATTACTTCTTTTGCGGCATTGAAAACAGCTTTTCAAAAACGACTGGAGTTTTTTATTTCTTTTGGATGTCGTGCGACAGATCACGCTCTAGCCTACGTTATGTATGCACCATGCCCAGAAAAAGAAGTAGAATCAATATTCGATAAGAAATTAAAAGGAAGCATGCTCAGTAAAGATGAGGAGCTGAAATATAAATTTGCTTTCATGCTTTTTGCAGGGAGAGAATACTCAAAAAATGATCTTGTTATGGAATTGCATTACGGTTGCAAACGAAATAATAATACGGTTATGTTTAATAAACTTGGTCAGGACACTGGGCATGATTGTATAGATAATTTTTCTTCCGGTGCGCAAATGGTAGATTTTTTAAACGCTCTTGATTTTACCGGTCAACTTCCTAAAACTATAATATATAGTCTCAATCCAAATGATAATGCCTTGATAGGTTCTGTATTAGGCTGTTTTCAAGATAGTTCGGCTTTAAGTAAGATACAACAAGGATCAGCGTGGTGGTTTAACGATCATAAGGTCGGTATGACAGAACAGCTCATTTCTCTTGCCAATTTAGGGGCTTTAAGCAATTTTGTTGGCATGCTTACTGATTCTAGGAGTTTTCTGTCTTACACAAGACACGAATATTTCAGACGTATTCTCTGTGATTTGATAGGTGGCTGGGTTGAAAACGGTGAATATCCTTACGATATTCAAATACTTTCAAAAATAGTATCAGATATTTCCTACGATAATGCTGTTCGTTATTTTAAGTTTAATCTCTAAACACAATACTAGTTTTAAAAAGAATTGTTTTTTTATAAAGGAGACGAACATTAATGTTACGGAACGAAAAATTTGAGAGTGTTGATGCAATTAATCAAAAAATGACTAACTATAGATGGATTATTTGTACATTACTTTTTTTTGCTACCACGATAAATTATATAGACAGACAGGTATTAAGTTTGTTGCAACCGTATTTATCGGAAAAATTCAGCTGGTCATACAGCGATTATGCTAACATTACTTCAGTTTTTCAGTTTTGTTACGCTATAGCTTTGCTTTTTGCGGGTAAATTTATAGACAAATTCGGCACTAAAAGAGGATATGCCTGGGCTTTAATATTCTGGTCAATTGGTGCTATGATACATGCTTTTGCGAACAGTATTGGCATAATGCTCTCTCCTTTATTTTCCATTTTTGGGATAATGATGCCCGTATCTGTAATAGGATTTATATTTGCACGTTTAGTACTCGGTATAGGAGAAGCTGGAAATTTTCCATCAGCTATTAAAACGACGGCTGAATGGTTCCCGAGGAAGGAGCGTTCCTTTTCGACTGGAATTTTCAATTCAGGCGCTAATATAGGGGCCGTTGTGGCTCCTCTTAGTGTGCCGTTGATATCGCAGTATTTCGGTTGGGAGTATGCATTTATTATAGTGGGTGCAACAGGGTTTTTATGGTTAATATTTTGGAAGTATTATTACAATAGTCCAAAAGAGCTTTTAGAAAAAGGGAAAATAAACAAAGCGGAATACAATTACATTCACAGCGATATTGAAGAACAGTTTGTTGAGGATGATGCAAAAGATGAAGGTAGTGAAAATAAAATCCGCTGGGCACATCTCCTTAAATATAGACAGACGTGGTCTTTTGTAACAGGCAAATTTCTTACAGATGGTGTTTGGTGGTTTTTTCTGTTTTGGCTACCGTCTTTTCTTAAGTCCTATTACAGTATGACGGGCACACAAATAATGATGCCTCTGGCAGTATTGTACACTATGACTATGATAGGCAGTGTATGTGGCGGATGGCTGCCAGCTTACTTTGTTAACAAAGGTGTGAAAATGTATTCTGCTCGTATGACATCTATGATTGTTATTGCGCTTTTCCCCCTGGTTGTACTGTTTGCACAACCTTTAAGTGGACTTAACTATTGGTGGCCTATTTTTTTAATAGGTATCGGTACGTCGGCACATCAAGCATGGTCGGCAAATCTTTTTACTACGGTATCTGACATGTTTCCTAAAAAAGTTGTGGCTTCAGTAACCGGAATTGGCGGTATGGCGGGTGGAATCAGCGGCGTGCTTGTTTCCAAAATTGGTGGATGGTTGCTTGATTATTACAGTGCGTCTGGACACATTGAGACTGGATACACTATATTATTTACTTTTTGTGCAACTGCCTATTTATTAGCTTGGGTTATAATGAAATTGCTGGTTCCTAAGTTTAAACCTATAACACTTGCTTCATTGAAAGACAGTTAAATATATATTAATAAAACTTTAGTTAATTTACCTAATAGTTGGTAATTAGTTGTAAGTATTATTTAAAAATGAACCAAGAAATAGTATTTTGTAAATATTTATACGAATGTGCGATTTAGTTTTTAATTTAAGTACTCTCTTATAATTGCATACTTAAATGCAAACTATGAGATTGAATTTAACTTAAACTATTGAAACAAAAATAACAACTGTACTAATACAACTTATATTCCTTTAATATAACAAGCAGGTAAGACTATGGAAGATTTCTGTTTGATTATCGTTTTTTAATAATAATTTACAACGCTATAGGTACTCTCTCACGCTAGTCCTACTACGGAATAGTTCTTGCCTTCTTCCCGCACAACTTAATAAATATGCCGTTTTGGAGTTATGTTTGTCTTGTCATCATATATGATCTTCTTTTAGTTGCCTAGAAAAGTATTCTTACGGTGTAAACGGTTATCTTCCGCTTTTTTCAGGGTTTAAAGAATATAATGATGTAAAAAGTAAGGCTGCTCGTGTTAAGTTGATGAAGGCGTCTTAT
>JAISRA010000065.1 GCA_031273885.1 Endomicrobium sp. | reverse complement strand
GTTTATCCTAATCTTCCTGTTTTTATTCTTACTCCTATTTCTCCGCACACGTTAACGCAGAGACCTATGATAGTGTCAGATAAAAACAGTATTTCATTTATTGCAAGAAACAAATGTGGCAATGGCAAAATTATGGTATCAATAGACGGACAGGAAAACTATACTCTTCTTAATGGAACAAAAGTAAAATTTTCTCTTTATAAGAAACCTCTCAAACTTATAAAAAATTGTAGTAAATCGTATTTTGAAACTTTAAAAACAAAATTACATTGGAGCGTTTAATACTGACTTCGCTTTCTATGAAAAATTACGCTTTAATTTAAAATCTTAGATTATGGACGAGACTGAATTAGGCAAATCTATTTTAGTATAAAATCATTAATTGCTTGCTTACAGGAACAAGAGCAGATTCGTCGTTTATACGCTCTAGCTGTTTAGTATGTGATATGATACAACTACTTCTTTTTCTTTTGAATGTAAAAGTCCTCAAATTACAGATTTTCTAAATAAATTTTCTGTACATATAAAAGATACCGTTTTAATACGCATAAGTATTGAGATGTCAGGTAAAGTAAAGCTTTTATAAATGATTCACAAAGTGCAGATTTGCAGCTCAAAAGTTTAAATAGTGAAATTGAAGATATCAAATTTTTGCTTGCATATAGGAAAGTGAAAGGTTTACAGGAAAAACTTGAAGTGGTAGAGGATGAAAAAAATCGAATCGGAACTTTTAAGATTAAAAGATTCGAAAAAAGTACGGTTTTTCTCAGGGAATTATTTCAGTATTGTTCTCATCAGAAAATGCAGTAATGTTAGGTATTTTAAAACCAAAGAAAATATGGAATCGATAAAAACTCCTAAAACTCCTATTGAGCGGCTTTGTCTCTGAAGCGACGTTTTTGATATAACAAGTGTATTATCAAGTTGAAGAAGTGTATGGAGAAGCCAAGTTTATACTTTCTAAAACAAAATCTGATCCTAAAAAATTGAATTATTTGTCTTGAAAGAATAGAACTTATAAAAAACTTAAGAAAAAATATGAAAATACTATAAAAGACATTGTTAAGTATAAAAATAAAATTTCTGATAAATTGAATTTTTTGAATAATTATAAATATAAAGGTGTTCTTGAAAAATCTATACGAGAGAAACTTTTTAATTTAGAGAGATTAAGAATGTTTCGTTTGAGATTAAATTTAGCAGAAAAGAACCGGCTGCAAATGGTTGTGCTGCAGGAGAATTTATGTTTTGTGCGAGAATAAAGGTGAAGAACTTTGCCCACTTAAAAAATATGGTTTTAGCTGGTGAGCTCTTAAGAGTTTTGCTTGCTATAGAGTTATCGTCAAAAATGCAAAACGATTAGATGAAAATATTTGATATTTGATGAAATTAATACTGAAAAAATAGGGAAAAACTTGTCGCGCTTACAAAAAAAACAAGTGTTTTCTACAACGCATTTGGAAGAAGTTGCAGCTTTTGCAACAATGCACATAAAGTATTATAAAAAATAGAAAATTAAAAAATTTATATAAAAGCTAAAATGCTTATGGAATGGAAAGGAAAAATGAAATGTTGAAAAAGATTGTAAGGATGATATCTGGATGAAAATAACGATGGTTACCTTAGAACATATAAAAGAATTATTACGGCTTTCTTAAAGCTACAATTTTTGTTTGCTATGTTATTGCAGACTCGGGCATGAAATTTAAAATGTCTTTTTTTAGCTTTATTGCTTTTAAGGGAATGCTATTTACCATAAGTTTTGCATAAATAAAACTAATACTTAATGCTAAATTCTTATATGGTAATATATAATAATGTAAGTTTAGTTTAAGTATGTTTTTGAATTTCATTTATATCTAAACTCATAATAGAATCTATACAAATATTTCCGGTTTTTAAAGAACGGACTGCGTTTTGTTGGATCGGAAAACTATAGGGAGGTACTCTTTAGGGAATATATTGTCCTGGCCTAATATTGCGAATTTATCAAATCTTTTTTTGAATTTTGCCATTTCTTTGAAACCATTTTTCCCTAGCATTTTTTCTAAAAAAACATGTTTGAGTTTTCCTATTCAGTGTTCTGCGGAAACTGTCCCGCCAAGCTTTACAACTTTTTGAGCTATATCTACATTTCTCATATTCTTCTTTATTTGCAGCCACAATATTTGCATGTAAGTGATTTTCGCCGATATGCCCAAACGTTAAATTAAATACACCAGCTTTTTTGAACTTAGCATCACAAAAATCGACTATTTCAGAAAGTTTCCCCTCTGGGACGGCAAAATCAGTGCCGACTTTTGGAATTTTATTTTTTCTGACTAGTTCACTTACGCGTTCAGGAATTCTATGTCTAAAGGTTCTGAATTGTTCTTGTTCTACTATATTTGAAGCAAACCAAACTTTTTCTAAATCTATATCGCTATTTTTAATAACTCTGACCCATTTTTCCATTAAAACGTCTTGATTTTTTTCACAAACATCTTGTTCAAACATGATACCTGCCTCAGCATTTTCAGGTATAGACGTGTGATCATTTTTTATAAGAAATAAAGCATTTTTATCAAAATATTCCAAAGACATTGCACTGATTGAATCTCCTAGTTTTTCTTCTTTTGTTTTTTTAGAGATATTTTTTATTTTATTCACAAATTCATAGGCGCTGTTGCGTTTCTCAAAAAATATTATCCCGCCAAAAACTTCTTTAAAATGAGGAATAAGTTTTAAAACAGCTTCTATAATAACGCAAAGAGTTCCCTCTGAACCTATAAAAACATCTATCAAGTCAGCTTTAGAATAGTTATAATATCCAGCAGCATTTTTTATAATAGGAAGATGATACTTTGGAAGCGTTATATATTTTTCTTCCCTGCATATGTATCAAATACTATTTTGCCGTTCTTGTCGGCAAAATATTTTCCTCTTTCGATAAAACTGCTTGAGCCGTCTGAAAAAATAACTTTTAAAGCTTTAACGTAATCTCTTGTTGTTCCGAATTTAAAACCTCTGCCTCCGGAAGCATTCGTTGAAATATTTCCGCCGATAGAGGCATTTTTTTCTGTAGGATCAGGTGGATACATCCAAGTCTGCATTATAAGCTTTTAATTTTATATTGTTGATTTGTGCACCGGCTTGAACGGTTATGAGTGCGTTGGTATCGTTAATCTTTTCTATTTCGCTTATTTTATTTAATTTTCCCAAGGATAATACTACACACCCCCGAACGCAAGTCCCGAGGCGGTGTTGCCAGTAAGTGCTCCGACTATAGTTACCGGAGTACTTGATTTTGACATTTGTGCAAGAAATTTCTGAATATCGTCTTCAGTTTCTGCTATTGCGACAAAATCAGTATTAGAGCCTCTGACGCCTGAATTGTCTTCAAAATAATTTTTGGTTATATCTTGATCTTTTTTGATTATCATTTTATTGTCTCAGTTTTATTCCTAACTCTGCATCTAGTTTCTGTAAGAGTATTTTTATATCGCTATTAACTTCTTCATCGGTTAATGTTTTATCGTCATTCTTGTAAGATAGTCTAAACGAGTAACTTATTTTATTGTCGCCCAATTTATCTTTATCTGCATATACTGAAAATAACAAATATTCTTTTAAAATCTTACCGGTTTTCATAATATTTTTGATGACTTCTTCTATTTTTGAGAATTGTAAATTTTTATCAGCAGTTATTGAAATATCTCTTTTTACTGCAGGGAATTTATTTTGTAGTATAAAACTTTTCTTAGAGATAACTTTTTCTTCAACCGGCTCTAAATCTATTTCAAAATAAAATATGTTATCTTCTATATCTTCAGTTACTGATGGTCTTAAAATGCCGAACTGTCCTATGACTTTTCCTTTGTAGACAACGGCAGCCACTTTGCCTAAATGATAATAGCTTAGAGGATTCAGATTTTCTGAAATAACAAATTCGTCTGTTGGCAAAATAGTTTTAACTATACCTCCGCCAAAATAAAAGTCATATTTCGGATTAATTTTTTGTTCTGTCCATTTCCACCACTCTTGCCATACTCTACCATACATTATGGTCGCGAAGGTTTTTCTTTCGCCGAATTCGTTGAAAATTTTGCCATGTTCAAACAAAGTTACAGTTTCAGCGCCTCGCCTGACATTAAGAGTCAAGTTTTTATATAATCCAGGCAACAAAGACGGTCTTAAAACTTCATTTTCTTTAGATATAGGATTTGATATTTTGTAATAATATTTTAAATTAAACTTTTCAAGTTCTTTAATTTCTGAAAAACTATA
>JAISRA010000140.1 GCA_031273885.1 Endomicrobium sp. | reverse complement strand
GTTCTAAAATAAATTTCTCAGGAAGCATATTGTGGTTGGTTAGTTCTGTTGCGATTATAGGTTTAAATGTACCCCAACCTACATGAAGGGTCAGTGTAGCTATATTTACACCTTTTTCTTTTAACGATTTTAATAGAGATTCAGTGAAATGAAGGCCTGCAGTAGGAGCTGCCACAGCTCCTAAGTTTTTGGCATACACTGTCTGGTATCTCTGTCTGTCAAACTCCGATAATTCTTGAGCTAATCCGCCTTTTCTGTTGATATATGGCGGAAGTGGCATAATACCGTGTTCTTGTAAAAATTTTAAAATTCCAGGTTTGTTAAATTTAACTAGAGTTTCACCAAATTTTGTTTTTGATAATACTTCGCATTTATAACTGTTTTCAAAATATATTTTTTTACCTATATTAATGAAAGGTTTTGTTAGAACTTTATATTCCTCATTTTTTTGACAAGGGTCAATAAACATTATTTCTATATTTCCACCACTGTTCTTTTTACCGAAAAGTCTTGATGGAATTACTTTAGTGATGTTTATTATCAGACAATCTCCGGTGTTGAAGTATTTGATAATATCAGAAAATTTTTTGTGATAAAATTTTTGTGTCTTCCTATCAGCGATGAAAAGTCTCGAATTATGCCTGTTTTCAACTGGTTTTTGCGCAATTAATTCTTCAGGAATTTTATAGTCATAACTGGATAGAATATTGTCTTGATTTATCATTTATATATTTTCGTTGTTTATATTATTGTAAACTACGGTTTCTATTTTGGTGCCAGGATAAAAATGTGATAAAATCTTTTTGTATGTTTTGCCGTTTTCAGCCATGCCTTTGGCACCCCATTGGCATAGTCCCACTTTATGCCCCCAGCCTCTGCCTTTAAAGTAAATTTTATCTTCATTTGTTTTTATGGAACCAAAAACATGACTTTTTAATTTCCATGCGTCAACAGTAAGACGAAATTGATATGCGTTTAATGTAAGTTTACCATCTGAATGTGTTATTTCCAATTCTTTTGCCGCTCCGGACGATGTTTTCCCTTTAACTTTTATTTTTTTTATCTTGCCGATTTTTCCCCCTGCTAGCTTTTCACTGATAAAATTTGAGTCCAGCACATGCTCCCATTTAGTATGAGGAGCATCGTAACAATAACCGCACTTTACACCTCTTAAGTATGGTGGCGTATACTTCCAATTCCATATATATTTTGGATCATCTGTGTGTCCGCTACAATTTGCGTGAAAAACAGTTTGAGCAATTTTATCGTCGTATATTAGAACTTCACCTTTAGTTTCTTTAATTGCCTGATCAGTAGAATGGGCTTTAACTTCAAGTCCTCCATAAACCTGACAATGAGTTGTAGAACATATGTCAAATAGTTGAGCAGAATGCCTGTTTAAATTTGCAATTATGTACGTTCTGCTTACAACAGCTTGGGTTTTCAACGCTTCCATTTCCCAATCAATGCTTACCTCTTTAGGTAAAACTCCTTTCAGATAGTCCTCTATATTCAAAACATTAATAACGTTGATTTTATTGTCAGATTTTATTAATTTTAAATATCCTTGGTAAGGTTTATAATTGACAAAAATAACGCCATTAGAAGGTTTTATTTCTACGGGTAAAGATAAGTCATATTTGCCTACGTGAATGCCTTTTGACGAGCAGGTAATGTAGGCATTGCCTTTAGTAAGTTTAAATTTTTTATTTGACGTGTCATAAATAAAAAACTCTTTTGAACTTCCCACTATAAAAGAGGAAACATCAAGTATTATGCCAACGCGTATGTTTTTTTGTACGCTTCTTTCTAACGCGTAGGTGTTAACGCATAAAAATAAGATAATTATTATTTGCCATAAAGCTGTTTTTTTATTTTGCATGATAATCTCTCTCTATGATTTAATCTATATCTATACCAAAGGTTATATTTTTCCAGTTATCTAGCTATAAAAAAATCTTTTTCCTCATAAACGTGATATTCAATTCTTTTGCGTACTTTATCTCTGAAGCTTTCCTATTTTTATATTTTTGTTCATCATTGGAAATGAAAGTACTACACTAATTACATTCACTATTCACCGAAAATTCATCTCATAATGCCTATAACAGTTTTTTTTGGAAATTATTTTCGGGAGTAGTAACTCCGATATGCTTGTATCCTATTTCGGTTACAACTCTACCCCTTGATGTTCTTGCGATAAACCCAGATTGTATAAGATATGGTTCATAAACATCTGTTAGTGTGTCTGATTCTTCTGATATAGCTACAGCTATAGTATCAATGCCTACAGGTCCACCTCCAAAATTTTTAACTAAAACGTTAAGTATTAACCTATCTATTTTATCAAGCCCTGCGCCGTCAACTCCTAAGGCGTTAAGTGCTTCTTTAGCTATGTCGCAAGTAATTTTATCATCCTTGACTTCAGCAAAGTCCCTAACTCTTCTTAAAAGTCTATTTGCAATTCTTGGAGTACCTCTGGAGCGTTTTGCAATTTCTTTGCTGGCATCTGCGTCAATTTCGATATTCATTATTTCTGCAGCACGTCTGATTATACGTACAAGTTCTTCTGTTTCGTAAAAGTCTAGATGTTCTATAATCCCGAACCTGTCTCTTAAGGGGCTTGATAGAAGTCCTGCCCTTGTTGTTGCTCCTATTAGTGTAAAGCGAGGAACAGGCAGTTTAATTGTTTTTGCAGATGGTCCTTGCCCTATTATAATATCGAGTTCGAAATCTTCCATGACAGGATATAGAGATTCTTCAACAAGGCGGTTCATTCTGTGTATTTCATCTATAAAAAAAATGTCTCCCTCAGAAAGATTTGTAAGGATTGCAGCTAGATCGCCAATTCTTTCCAAAACGGGGCCTGATGTCATTCTTATGCTGTTACCCATTTCTTTTGCAATTATATGTGAAAGTGTAGTTTTTCCAAGTCCTGGGGGCGCATAGAATAAACAGTGATCTAAAACTTCGTGCCTGTTTTTTGCAGCTTCTATAAAAACTTTAAGATTATTTTTAAGCTTGTCCTGCCCTATAAACTCGTCAAGACATTTAGGTCTTAAAGAAGTTTCACTTCTATCTTCTTCAGTAAGTTTAGAAGCTTCAACAATTCTTTTTGATTCGTCCATTATAAATCCTGTAAAGATTTTTTTATTAAATCTTCTAAAGTTATATTGTTATTCTGTCCATATATTTTATCTACAGTTCTTCTTGCCTGCTGTTGTTTATATCCTAAAGCCGCGAGAGCCTCTATAGCTTCTGAGGCTATTGTAAATTCATTTATTTTTACGCCCATCCATTTTTCTTCTCGAACAAGGTTTTCTGCAATTATTTTTTCTTTTAAGGCGGCAATAAGTTTTTCGGCAGTCTTTTTTGTAAAGCCAAAAATGTTGTTTAGCATGGACGAATTTTTTGTAATTACGGCAGTTTTAAAATCTGCAAATGATTTAGAAATTTTATCGATATATTCCATAGCTTTTTTTGCACCAGTTGCGGGAACTTCATTTTTTATAAGAATATACATATCTCTTTCTTCTTTCGTTAAGAACCCATAGAGATGTGTAACTCCATTGTACATGCCCGCAACAGTTTCTACAACATATATTTTTACAGATTTGCCGATTTCAGGAAGTTTTGAAAAATTAGAGACAGGGATTGATATCATATAACCTACGCCGTTTACGTCAACAGTTGCGCTATTTATAGATTTTGAATCTAATGTTCCACATAAATAATCTATCATAAAAATCCTTTTTAAATACAGATCGATACATATTTAATTTTAATAAGATATTTAACCTGTGAAATTTAACTTTTCATCCTTGACTTTTCTGGCCACTTAATGGTATTAACATGACATATTGCCATTGCAAGTGCATCTGCAGCATCGTCAGGTTTTGGAATTTCTTTAAGTCTGAGAAAAATTTTGACCATATGCTGCATCTGATGTTTATCTGCCGACCCGTATCCAGTAAGTGCTACTTTAATAATTTTCGGATTGTACTCAAAAAGTGGGAGATTATTTATTGATACAGTCAAAACTATGGCTCCTCTTGACTGCCCTACAGCAGCAATACTTTTAGCAGTTTTAAAAAAAAATAACTCTTCTACAGCAACAGCATCTGGTTTATATTTATTTATGATAACCTGAAGTTTAGTATGCACACAACGTAATCGTTCAATAAGAGAATCTGCTGGCATTGTTTTAATGCAGCCGTAATGTATGGGATTAACTTCATCCCTTGAAAATGCCTCAATAACACCCCATCCTGTAAGTGAAAGTCCCGGATCGATGCCAAGTATTATCATTTATTTTAGAGGACTCTTATTCATCTAATTTTCCTCCATATCTTTTATCAGATATATCAAAGTTTGCATAAACGTTTTTAACATCCTCGTGCGCTTCTAATTCTCCCATAAGTTTTAGCATAGACTTAGCATCTTCTCCATTGAGTGTAATCTGTGTTTGTGGAATCATTGTAATTTCAGCTGAAATTACAGCTATATTTTTTTCATGCAAAGTGTTTTTTACTGTTTCCAAATCTAGCGGAGATGTAATAATTTCATATGTATCACTCTCTGGTTCACTTTTGAAATCTTCTGTGCCAGCTTCAAGAGCTATGTTCATGACAGTTTCTTCATCTACTGAGGATTTTTTATCAATTATTATGCATCCTTTTCTGTTAAACATCCAGCCTACACAGCCAGTCTCGCCAAGACTTCCCTTATAGCTTGAGAATATTTTTCTTATGTCCGATGTTGTTCTATTTTTATTATCAGTTGTTGTTTCAACAATCAAAGCTACTCCAGCAGGACCATATCCTTCATAAACTATTTCTTCGTAAATGGCCCCTGATATTTCACCATTGCCGCGCTGGATAGCTTTCTTTATGTTATCCTGAGGCATATTTGCCTCTTTAGCATCATCTATGGCTTTTCTCAAACGCGAATTGTGATCAATTTGCACTCCGCCTGTTTTCGTTGCAACTATAATTTCTCTGATGATTTTAGTAAAAACTTTGCCTTTCTTTGCGTCTGTTGCAGCTTTTTTGTGTTTAATGCTTGCCCATTTATTATGACCTGACATATTCTATAAACTCCGCTATTGTTACTTTTATAATTAGCTTCTTTTTTGTTTATGTACTAATTTTGACTTTAGTTCAACTGTAGCTTTTTTTAACTCTGACTCAGTAATCGACATATCAATAAATTTTCTTCTATTATCTTTTATATCTTTTGCAAGTTTTACACCCATTTCTATTTTTTGCCTGTTTGTCTCATCAGATTGTGCTGCAAACTCCGCAACAACATTTACATGATTATTAGCAATTTCTATAAAACCGCCGCTGACGGCAATTTTTTTAGTTCCGCTCTGGGATTCAATTGCTATTTCGCCATTACGCAGTTTTGTTACTAGATTGGCATGCCCCGACATCACAGTTATTATGCCACTTGCAGTAGGAAAAGAGACTGAAGACAGCTCACCTTTAAAAACAGTGCCTTGTGGTGATAAAATTTCTATTTCAAGTTCGCTCATAATTTCTCTTTTTCACTAGAATAAATTACTAAAAGCCATGAAATGATACGATGTTTTCATGGAATAAAATAAATGGAGTAAAATAATAGGACATTATTATCCTAAAGAAGATTTTTTAGCTTTTTCAACAACTTCTTCTATAGAACCAACCATATAAAAAACTTGTTCAGGCAAAGAATCATATTTACCTTCAATAATATCTTTGAAACCTTTTATAGTTTCTTCAGTTTTAACATATCTGCCTTCAAGACCTGTGAATGTTTCTGCAACAAACATAGGCTGTGTCAAAAATCTCTGTACTTTTCTTGCTCTTGAAACGGTAATTTTGTCTTCGTCAGAAAGTTCGTCTATACCAAGAATTGCAATGATATCCTGTAAATCTTTGTATTTTTGTAAAATTTTTTTAACTGCCATTGCGATATTGTAATGATTTTCGCCAACGGTATTAGGGTCTAAAAGTCTTGAAGAAGACATAAGAGGATTAACTGCAGGATATAACCCCTGCTCCATGATAGATCTGTCGAGAGTTAATGTTGAATCTAAATGTGAGAATATTGCAACGGGTGCAGGATCTGTATAATCATCTGCAGGAACGTAAATTGCCTGAACGGAAGTAACAGAACCTTTATTTGTTGATGTAATTCTTTCCTGTAGATCTCCCATATC
>JAISRA010000130.1 GCA_031273885.1 Endomicrobium sp. | reverse complement strand
AGCTCTTAATGTATCTTGAAAATCACTTTCTGTTTCACCCGGGAAACCTACTATGATATCGGTTGTTACACTTAAATCAGCCATAGCGGTTCTCAATTTTTCAATTAGTTTCAAATAATGCTCATATGTATATTTTCTGTTCATTGCTTTTAGAATTTTATTTGATGCAGATTGCATAGGAAGATGAATATGAGAACACACTTTCGACTCAGTTGCCATAATATTTATCAAATCATCATTTAAGTCTTTAGGATGATTTGTCATAAATCTTATTCTTTCAAGGTCTTTTATACCAGCAATTTTTTTAATCAGTGATGTAAAATCTAAACCCTCATATTTATATGAGTTTACATTCTGCCCTAAAAGCATTATTTCTTTTACACCACTTTTTACAATCAAAGAACACTCATCTAATATTTTATCAGCACTAAGACTAAATTCTCTTCCCCTTACAAAAGGCACTATACAGTATGAACAATAATTGTCACAGCCTTTCATGACAGTGACACACCTAACAATCTCAGATGAATTATCAGATTTTTTTTGTTTTGCGACACTACTTATACTACATAAATTCATAATTTTTAAGGCAACATTATCAATATCTTTAGCTCCGACAACCAAATTAATGCTTCTAAAGCGCCTTTTAATCCCTGATTCAAGCCTTTCTGCCATACATCCAATAACAACTATCTTAAGACTTGGTTTCTGTTGTTTAACCTCTTCCACCCTGCCAAGATAAGAAAAAGCTTTCTGTTCAGCCTGTGCTCTTACAGAACAAGTATTAAGTATAACAACATCTGCATCTGTCATAACCTTTACCTTTGACATTCCATAAGTCGAAAGAACAAAACCAAGCTGCTCAGATTCGCATATATTCATCTGACAACCAATTGTTTCAATTATGAAGTTCAAAAATCTACCCCACTATATTATAAATTATTAGTTTGTTTAATATTATACGAAATCATGTAGTTTGGAAAGACGTATTTCGTATTTTTTAGAGATCTTACAATAAAACCAATTAAAATTGTTTAACCAACACACACATAACTTTAAACAATCTATTTATTTATGGACATTAACAGCATTTCTTACAAGACCTTTTTCTTTTGCAATTCTTACTTGAGCTTCTTCTGTAAAAACAGCAAGAGGCGGAGTACAACTACATTATTAGTTTCAGTAATAGTCCAAATCCTCAGGCGATTCTTTTGCAAACACATCAATAGCAGCTCCTTTTACCTTTCCAGATTTTACAGTATCAGATAAATCTTTTTCATTATAACTACAGAAACTCTCATGCAATTTATAATTCTTACACCATCTTTCATCCTTTTAATTGCTATTGCATTTATCATGCCTCTAGTGATGTGTGTGATAACCAACCAGTAGAGAACGAATAAAACCATAATCACCTTAACTAAAAATATAATCAAGGGATTTTAATTCTATAAAGTCTTTCCATAAAGTTCAGTACCAAAAAAACTTTTACGGTCTCATTTCTTATTTTTTAATGACTTACATCCTGTCCTTGCAATAGAAAGCATAAGACCCACAGTATATTCGGCAGCAAAAATTGTATTCCCACCCGAAACATTTTCAACTTAATTATGTTTTTCTCGGTTGCAACAACTTTATCAACATTATTATTATCTACGCCTGTACCTACTCTACCAACAAATTTAAGCTTTTCCAAAGCTTCCATTATATATCTCTGCCGTGACTTTACCTTAGAATGTATCAAAAGACCACCATAATCCTTTATAAGTTTTTAAAACTCTTCTTGTGAAGGTTTATCATGTATTTTTTCAACTTTAAATTCATTATTTGAAAGCAACACATCTAAGCCTTCTTGTATTATCATAAGTCATTAAAATTTTATACATTTCTTACTCCTTTAAGTATTTTTCCTGTACCTTAAATTTTATTATCTGCAATTTAACAAACAAAAAGAAATATGGCTTATGCTATAATGAATTTATAAAAAAAGAGACAAGAATAATTAAGATTTCCACATATCAAATCTAATTTATTCCTTAAATCTAGTCTCAGAACCTATTTTTTGTTATATTTTTAATAATTCTTCTTCGACTGCAGCTACAGCTTTACCTCTTTTAACTTTTACGCCAAGCTTACTTAGCACCATTTCAAGACATGCAAAACCTACCAACAAATCAACTTTGCTTATATAACCCATATGCGCAAATCTTATAATTTTACCTTTCAAATCACCCTGACCTCCAGCAATAGATACTCCGTATTTTTCCCTCAAAATTTTAACTATCATACCACCTATTTCAAAAGGAACAGAAGCGCTTGTAACAACATCACAAGGAACCTCGCCAAAAAGTTCCAAACCTAAAGCCTTCATACCAGCTCTTGCTGCTTTTGCAAGAACCTTGTAATCGTTCCCACATATTTTCTAAACCTTTTTCTTTAATAAGCCTTATTGATTCCATGAGAGCAACAATAAGAGTTATAGGTGGGGTAAAAGGGGTTTCATTTGTAACATAAGATTTCTTGTATTTTTTTATATCAAAATAAAATTTTGGAATTTTAGAAGTTTCTGTAAACTTCCACGCTTTATCACTTAGCGTTATAAAAGCAAGACCTGGGGCAAGCATAAAACCCTTTTGAGAACCTGATACCCGCCACATCAACTTTCCATTCATCTGTCCTAAATTCTTGACCTGCAAGACCTGAAATTGCGTCAATGACTAAAGCAGCATTTGTTTTTAAAACTATTTCACCAATAGTTTTAATATCATTAACAACACCCGTGGAAGTTTCTGTAAACGTCGTATAAACAGCTTTAATGTCTGGATTTGCTTTAAGTACTTTTTCTATTTTGACAGGTTTTACAACCCTCCCCCATTCAACTGAAACAGAAATAACCTTTACACCATAACTTTCGGCTATTTTTACCCATCTATCGCCAAAATTTCCACAACTTGCAACTACAATTTTATCTCCTGAACTTAAAAGATTTACGACAGCCATTTCCATAGCTCCCGTACCAGAAGCCGCAAACAAATATACATCATTTTTTGTCTGAAAAACGTACTTCAACCCTTCCAAAACATTTTTATAAATTATTGCAAACTCACTTGTTCTGTGATGAAGTATCGGTAAAGCTTCTTTAAGTGCAATTTCCGCTGGAATTGGTGTGGGACCTGGCGTTAAAAAATACTGTTTCATTATTTTTTACTTTCTCTATCTTTTTTATTTCTGCCAAATTTGCGTCCACTCTGTGCAATATTCTCTATTGACATAGAAATTACATAGTCCATATGCATAACAGGAACCATCTCCAGTTTTTTTCTTATATCTTCAGGTATATCAATTAAATCTTTTTTATTACTTTCAGGAAACAACACAGTAATCATTCCTTCTCTATGAGCTGCGATAACTTTTTCTTTAAGACCGCCTATGCCCAACACCCTTCCTCTCAATGTAACTTCACCTGTCATTGCAATTTTCTTTTTTACAGGTTTATTCATGCAAACTGAAGCAAGAGCTGTCGCTAAAGCAATACCAGCACTAGGACCATCTTTTGGCACCGCACCTTCGGGAACATGCACGTGAAAATCAGTAGTCGAAAACATATCTTCATCTACGCCAAGTTTTTGTGATGACGACTTTACATATGTTAAAGCAGCCTGTGCAGACTCTTTCATAACATCGCCAAGCTTACCTGTAAGAACCAAAGAACCCTTACCCCTCATTTTATTTACTTCTATTGTAAGAGTTTCCCCACCAACTTCAGTCCATGCAAGACCGGTGGCAACACCTATGTCATTTTCGGCAATTCCTTCTCTTTCATAATGAGCTATACCTAAATAACCATTTAGATTTTCAGGTGTAATTTTTACAGATTTCAATTCCTTGTTAAATTCAAGTTCTTTTACAACCTTTCTGCAAAGACTCGCAATTTCTCTAGATAAATTACGAACACCAGCCTCATGTGTGTAATTTTTAATTACAACATCAAGAGAGCCGTCTACAAAAATAAGTTCTTCAGAAGCTAACCCATGTTC
>JAISRA010000092.1 GCA_031273885.1 Endomicrobium sp. | reverse complement strand
TTTGCTTTACCTTCAACAGTAGGTGCAGCAATTTTTACTCTTAAAATAGATCCTATTCTGCTTACAACTTCACTTCGTTTTGAATTAGGTATCACCCTCACTTTAACAATCATTACAATTCCCCCTTAAATGGGTATTATTTATTTGCTTAATTCTTTAGATTTTTCCATTGCCCGCTCCATAGCTTTATACACAATACCCAAGAGATTCTGCGATTCGAAATATTTTAGTGCCGCTTCAGTCGTTCCGTTTGGCGATTTCACTTTTTCCTTTAATATTTTTGAGGACTCATTTGTTATATAAAGCATTCTGCCAGCTCCGTAAAATGTTTGAACAGCAAACGCATTTGCAATTTGTTTATCAAGCCCTAGTTTTTCAGCAGCTCTTTGCATAAGTTCACAAAAATAAAATATATACGCAGGACCTGAGCCTGACAATGCCGTAATAACATCAAAACTTTCTTCATTAAGAATTTCTGCTTTTCCTATAGAGGAAAATAAACTTTTTGCTTTTTGTAGTTGCTTATCTGAAACAAATTTGCCTTTGCACAAAGCAGTAGAACCTGAACGAACAAGAGCTGGAGTATTTGGCATAGCCCTGATAACGGCAACCTCTTTTTTAATATTATTTTCTATAAATTTAGTTGTTATTCCAGCAACGATTGAAATAATAATAACCTTTTCTTTTAAAAAATTTCTTATTTCGTCAAAAACTTCAAGTATATTCTGCGGTTTAATCGAAAGAAAGATTATATCAGCTTCTATTATCGCTTCACCTTTGTTTTCAGTAATTGAAACACTAAATCTTTGTTGTAGACTAAACAATTTGTCCTTTACCACATCATTACAGACAATATTTTCAGGTTTAACAAGTCTTGATTCTAAAAGACCGCTTATAATAGCTTGCGTCATGTTGCCTGAACCGATAAAAAAAAGTTTCTTACTTATTTCCATAATCCCTTTCTCCAAATATTGCCGAACCTATTCTCACCATAGTGGAACCTTCTTCAATGGCAATTTTATAATCATCAGACATTCCCATAGACAAAACACTAAAATCAGAATTATTGGAAGTCTTTTTTATATCTTCAAATAAATTATGTGCCTGCCTAAAATAAAACCTTAAATCTTTAGGATTGTCGCTTAAAGGCATTATAACCATCAATCCTTTAATTAAAATATTTGGAATCAATTGGCATTTTTCATAAAAACCTTTTACGTCTTTTGGACTAACACCGATTTTGGTAGCCTCTTGTGAAACTTTTACTTCGATAAGACAATTTTGAACCTTGTTAATATCTGCCGCATGACGATTTATATCAATGGCAAGCTTTAGACTATCCAATGATTGTATTAAATCAAATATTTCTACTGCTCTTTTTACCTTATTTGACTGTAAACGACCAATAAAATGTTTTGTAATACCATCAAAATCCGAACCAAGTTGTTTGAATTTAGGCAATGCTTCCTGTATTTTACTTTCACCTATATGTTTTATTCCACACTTTATGGCTTCCAAAACATCTTGACAAAAAACCCCCTTAGTAACCACCACAAGTTCAATGCCAACAGAAACATTTTTAACTAAACCTATAGTATTCTTAATGGATTTTATATTATCGCAGATATTTTTCATTCTTTTAATACTATAATATAGCATATTTTTTGATGTTTGGGATACGAGCTTACAAGATTGTGGATATGTGCTTTTTAAGATACTGAGATAAAATTATTGTTTTTTTTATGATTAGGACCAAGTCTCGTGAGTTCCAATATGCGTTCTACTATTTTTGACTGACACAACTTTGAAAGCTCAACAACATAAATGATATTCTAGTATTTTTGATATTTTTGAAAAATTATTTTTAGATGTAAGTCTTACAAACTGTTCTATCTTTTAAAATTGTATTATTCACTTAGGGTTTTTTATAATCTGCATTAATAAATTGCTTTACATAAGTTAGTTTAATGGCTTACTTTGTCATTTTTTCTGATTCTATTAAATTTATTTTAAACTAATTGCACTTTTTTTGAAAGCTTGTCAGATTCTCTAAATTGCCATTATAAAACTATTTTACTAAAATTTATCTTGCCAAAATAGGCTACAAAATCAAAATGTGAATAAATAGAAATACTAATCCTATCCCATGTACCAACACTATAAAATGCAACGTATAATATCCCTCTTTATCTGCAAATATATAAAACTAAATCTGTGTAAAGTTTCATAAAATCATCTTCATATTTTAAATCAACGTAAATATTTATAGAAATCTATAATATGCTGGTAAAATCAAACCGTAATCAATCTTTTCGTTTTTAAGTTTTAATTTACCAAAAGCAAAATCATGAACGAATAATCCAACTTTTATTTTTATTGTTTACAGAAGTAATTCCCTTGAAAAATTTCTTACTTAAAGCATAATTACAGTCGAACCTTAAATTAGGAGACAGATTATAATATTGCAAAACAGCAGGATCTTTGAAAGCTAAAACACTGCAATAGGGAATGTTTTCTTATTCCTAAAACCTCGCAAGACAAAAACACAATACATATTTTAATTATAACTATTCTGCATTTCTTAATTTCTGTTTTATCTGAATATTTTTTAGTTAAAATTTTAAAATAAGTTAAATTGTAAAACATTTTGTTTGAATTATCCTTTTCATTATAAAAATAAACAATCTTATTCCCGTACTTCTTATAAAGTATTATCCCACCATATTCAGAATAAATGATTATATCTGTACTGTACAAGTATAACAAAATCAGTTTGAACGACACTTTAGCAAGGATTATTAAAAGGGTTTGTTGTAGTGTAGAATTTTAGATACTAACTATTATATAAAAAATGAAAATATTTCTGTCTCAAGAATAGCCTAGAATTCATTTTTTGATATCAAATGTACCAATAATATTGTTTTTTATGACCAAGTTTTGAAATACTATAGATGAAAAAACACTAATAGCTAAATCGTTTTCAATTTTTTGTAAACTAGATTGTGTTGTAGTAGTAAAACAAAACGCAAAAAACGGAATTTCAAGCACTTTTAGATAGTTCTTCGCAAGAGTTATAGCGTTCTCAGACCCCATTTATCTCTTTGAACAAAATCACATCCGTTTTTCTCAAGTATAGCAGGCAATCTTCTTTGTCCAGCATTTTCAATCCCCTGCCTCACACGTTATGTATTTTATATTCCTTTAACATATGATGGTGTGGCATACTGAAGAACACTACCATTAAACCCATTATACTGTGTATAATTTTTAGCAACAAAATCGAAATTAGGAGTAACGTCATAATTAATCTATGAAAATGAATTAATGTAATACTTTAGCTCCAGCTTTCAAGCAAAATAAAAATAACATTATAATCTTTGCCATTGACATTTAACTTAACTCTTTGCCACATCAAAGGGTATTGATTATTAGAACATATACTTCTTATTAACGAAGTAAATAAATATCCTGTTTAATCTTTATTTGCCTGGAGATATAACTTTTTGAAGTACGACATCAGTTATTGCAAGAGTCTTCTTCAGCAACCAGCCGTGCATTGTTAGGTATTTTTCAAAAAGTTTAAATAAACTATGTCATTCAGAAGCAAGAAAAAACCCGAAATAAAAGTAGTCTCATAGCATTATAAATTAAAAAGCAGACATTTAAAATCAATTATACCTCATCTTCATTTTCGTTTTAAAATAAATTTTTGAAAAAACATATACTCTGTGATAAACCCTACATTTTCTTTGTACACAAATCCTCCATCAAAGTATATATCTCTAGTGAAATTCATTCAGAATTATATAATCCAACAAGATGTCACTTCGTTAAAAATTATGGATTTAGCAATAATTTCAAAATATTTTTTCTTTCATATACAGGCTTTAAAACTGTAATCTTAATCTGAAAAATTTTCTGTAAAAATTTTATAAAACGTTAAAAATATCTATACTTTTAACTAAGTGTCAGAATAATCTAAATAAAGGCAACTCTTTTTTATTTAAAGCTGTTGCAATATAAACTTACAGAGATAGCAGGAAGTAATAACACCGTTTATTAAAGCTGTGTTCTCAAACACCGATTTAGATGAATATATGAAGAAAATCCTATCATTTCTCATAGATTCAATCCTTTTTTTACTTCATGAAATAAAACAAACAGTAATCAATTTTTCAATTAATTCTTTAAGTTTATCAAAGTTTATCAAAGCTAAAACTTCTATGCTTGCTCACTACAGAAAAATCTACTACTACCTTAGAGTTTTTTTGATTTACTTACATTAACTTCATTCTCTGATTTAGAACTAAAATCACATCATATTCCAAGTCCTCTTTTTAAATCTTTTAATATGAATTTTTAGAGTATACTATAGACTATAAGAAATCTAGTTGCCATAATACAAATAGTCCGTCAAGTATTTAAAACAAGATCTAAAAGTATAAAATTCTACAGCGAGATTTATATTTTGTTTTTCTAACTTTCTAACAACTAAAATATTTTTATCAAGAATCGTTTTTGTTAAAGCTTTTCTAAGAGACTTCAGTCAGTTTATTTTATAAATTCTACATTTATTTTTGTGTCAAAATTCCAATGACTCTGCAACGATATATCCCATACAAAATAGCTTTCATATAGCATGCAAACATTAAAATTTATTATTCCATTTCGGATTTGAATATTTTTCAACAGCAACTCTTTTAGCATATTCAATATCATAATTGCTCAAATTATATTTTTTTATTTCTATTTGTAAAAATTCTGCTATATTTTTTGTAAATTCCTTAGAGAAATTTTTTCTATTATCATTATTTAAATCCACGTGAATTGACCCCTGAACTATAAGCTTGTTCCCTCGTCTGCGAAGACATGAACCAACAATTTTTCTGCCATTTGAAATTAAATCATTTTCATAGAACGTCTTAGTACAAAAAATACTGCTTATATCTCCTCTTTTCTCATCTAAAACCTCGGAACTGATACCCAAAACCTCCAAGGCTCTTTGTATTGCAAAATGAATATTTTTATAAGTAAAATGCTGGTTATACACTTTCCAAAAATCTGAAGCTACAATAAAGCTGTAAGAAATATCATTACGATGATTTACCGTAAGGCCTCCTGTAAATCTTCTTACAAATTTATTCCCTCCAGTATCTTTGGAATTTTGAAAATATCCTATAGTTGTGTATGCATTATCCCAGTAATATGTTCTTAAAATAGGTTCATTTTTATATTCATTAAAAAGCATTTCATCTAAAGACATATTCATTACAGCGTTTCTTGGAACATCATCTATCCATCTAAGCATCTTTTTTTGTTTCATTTTCATATTGAATCATTTTTAATTTTTTCTCTACTCCACCAATACCAGAATAACCGCCCATTTTTCCGTCGCCTCTTATAACTCGGTGACAAGGGATAAGCGGTGCAAATGGATTTTTACTTAACGCCGTTCCAACAGCTCTTGAAGCACCAGGTGATCCTATCTTTTCTGCAAGCTGTTTATAAGTTAATGTCTTTCCAGCAGGTATTTTAAGACAGGCTTTCCAAACTTTTACATAAAAATCAGGATAGCATTTCATTTTTTCAATAATATTTGCAGATATTTCTCTCTTATTTTTGTTTTTCAATAAAGCATCTCTCGGTTTCATATGTTATATACCAAATTCTTTTGTCCTTAGTTTTCTGTGATAACTCAGAGCAAACCTGTGAGCTTCATCTCTTACTGCCTGCAAAAGTTTTAAAGATTCTAGATGTCTGTTTAAAATCAAAGCTTTATCTTTATTAGGAAAAAAAATTCCTTCATTCTCCTTGGCAAGCGAAACTATAGGAATTTGTGTTTGAAGTTTCGCTAATGCGCTTACAGCAGCCCCAAGCTGACCTTTTCCTCCATCAATTAAAATTAAATCCGGAAGTTTTTCATTTTTTTTTATCAACGAAGAATATCTCCTGAAAACAACTTCACGTATACTTGCAAAATCGTCAACTCCTACAACCGTCTTAATTTTAAATCTCCTATAATTTTTTTTGTCAGCAATACCGTTTTGAAACCTGACCATAGAAGCTACGGCATTTAAACCCTGTATATTTGAATTATCAAATCCTTCAATTACCACAGGTTGGCATTTTAATCCTAAAACATTTTTTAATTCGCTTATACTATCTGCTCTTTGTATAGACTGATTTATCTCATCCTGCCTGATCTCGCTTATCATAACTCTTTCAGATATATTTTGAAGCGCATAAAGTCTATCTCTTATTTCTTTTGCTTCTTCATAACGCAAATCTTTACTTAAATCACCCATTTGCATTTCCCATTCGTTTTTGAGTTTTTTAAATTTTCCTCTTAAAAACAACTCAACGTCTTTTATTTTTTCTTTATAATTTTTTGATGTAATTTTACCCATACATGGACCACAGCATACTTTTGTATGATAATAAATACATGACTTAATCTTTTTTTCTTCAGGCAAAGAATATTCTAAAAGATTCATTTTACACGGACGAATTTTTAAAAGCTTTATAAGCCAGCGTACAAATTTTTTTATATAAAAAATTTGAGGGTACGG
>JAISRA010000056.1 GCA_031273885.1 Endomicrobium sp. | reverse complement strand
ATGTCGAAACCGTAACTTTCAAGAACGGCACTAACTATATTTTTACCTATATCGTGCATATCGCCTTTTACAGTGGCCATTATAATTTTGCTTGTAAATGTATTTTTGTCTTTTTTATTTTTAAAAATAGTTTTTACAATGGCAAAAGCCGTCTGTGCAGCTTGAGCAGACATTATTACTTGTGGCAAAAAATATTCCTTTGAAAGAAATTTTTTCCCTATAAGATTTAGGGCTTTTAAAACACTGTCGCTTACCGTTTGAAAAGGATTGGGGCGACATGCGATAATCTGGTTTACAATATCAGATATTGCCTCTTGTTTTACGTCTAAAACTGCAAAATAAAGCTGCTTTTCTAAAGAAAGTGTATGATGTGTTTCAGTTTTCGGTGTTTGTTTTTTTAAAGAAGTAAACGCTTCCATATATTTAACTGAGCCTTTGTCTTTGTTTTCCAGCAAGTTTTTGGCAATAGGGTCGTTTATTGTCCAATTTTCGCTAGGATTAATAATTGCAAAATAAAGACCGGCATCCAAGGCTTTTTTTAAAAATGTTGAATTTATTGTTTGTCTCGAAGGAAGTCCAAAAGAAACATTAGATATGCCTAGGACAAGCTTGCATTCAGGATATCTTTTTTTTGATTCTTTCATTGCTGTCAGCGTTTCATGTATCTGCTCCGGAGAAGAAATTATAGAAAGAACAAGATAATCAAATATAATATTTTTTCTATTCAGCCCGTAATGATCAGTATAATTTAAAATCTTTTCTGATATTTCTAATCTTTCATCTGCTGTTTTGGGAATTCCGTTGTCATCTGTTGTCAAAGCAATAAGCATAGCACCATATTTTTTTGCTATTGGCAATATTAAGTCAAGTTTTTCTTTTTCACCATTTACTGAATTAATGATTGATCTTCCTGTAGAATTTTTAACAGCTTGTTCTAGGGCACTGATGTTACTCGAATCTATACATAAGGGGACTGAAACTATTTCCTGTATCTGGTTTACGGCACTTGTAAGTAATTCTACTTCATCTGTGCCTGGCAATCCCATATTTACATCTAAAATTTTTGCGCCGGACTGTACTTGAAACCGTGCTTCGTCTTTAATTAGAGACATACTGCCTTTAAATAGCTCTTCTTGAAACTTTTTTCTATTTGTCGGATTTATTCTTTCTCCGATTATAATTGGTTTTTTAACTTCATTTATATCAATAGCTTTTGTTCTTGTCGAAAGAAAATATTTATTTGTTGACTTTCTGCTTTTTGGTTTTTTATTTTTTAACTCAGATGACAAAGCCTTTATAAATTCTGGTTTTGTTCCGCAGCATCCGCCAAACATATTAACACCGTAGGAATAAACCAGTAAGCTTGCTTCAATAAATTCTTTTTTTGTTCCGGAAAAATAAGTTTCGCGGTTAATTAATAAAGGCATTCCTGCATTTGGTTTAAAAGATATCGGCAGATTTGTATTAGCACACAAAACTTTTGATAATTTAGCCAAATCTTTGGGACTTATGGAACAGTTTAATCCGAGAGCGTCTACGTTTAAACTGTCTGCCATTGCAATGAAACTTTTTAAGTCAGTTCCTGTAACGGTCGTGCCGTCTTTTGTAAATGTCATTTGAGCAATAATTGCCCCGCTAAAATTTTCTTTTGCTGCAAGAATTGCTGCTTTTAGCTCTTTTATTTCTGTCATGGTTTCTATGACTATAATATCTGCGTTGTGTTTTTGCATCAGAGATGCCTGAACTGCAAAAGCGTCGTAAGCTTCATCAAAAGACATAGACCCTAAAGGTTCTATATATTCCCCTATTGAAGATATGTCTCCGGCTACGATAGTTTCAGGCGATATTTTTCTTATTAACTCGATTCCGGATTTTACTATGTCATCAATTTTATTCAGTAACCCATGTTGCTTTAATCTTATTGGATTTGCGCCAAAAGTATTTGCAAGAATTATATCCGAACCTGCATTAATATAAGAAGAATAAACATCTGATATTCTTTCTGGGAATTTAATATTTAGTTCTTCAGGGATCACAACGTCATCAAGATATTTTTTGTTCTGTAATTCTGTGCCTGTTGCTCCGTCCATTATAAGTACACGACTCCTCAGGATATCTAAAAATTTTTGTTTTTCCACATTCAACTCTCTATTTTTAAATTTTTAAGTTCGGCTCTACATTGTTCTTACGTTCAACTCCGATCAAAGCTGAAACTGATTTTTCAGGTCTCATCTGACAGAATTTATTTAGTTTAATACCTATCTGCTTTGCCCCAATCCAGTCTAAAAATTGTTTATTATCTTCAAGTTTCCAGTCAGCATATCCGGGTGAATACCGTTTTGTTACAGCATTACCCTTTTTTTCTTCATAAGCTTTGATTTGTGCATTTGCAAGCGTTAGTATTTCCTCCGCTGCGACAGAGCCTGCCGCATCAAGTATCAAAGCGTTGAATGTTTCTTTTTTTTTAAAGAATTCATCTCTTTTTGACTCTAACGCGGCGCTTATAGTTATAGCAATACCATAGGCTTTAAAACTATTTTTTAAAAGAACAGCAACATTACCACTTTTAATTTTGTACCCGTTTCTAAAAAATACTTCTCTGTTAAGTATTGTTATATTTTCAAAAGCCACTACAATCTCAGGTTTTATAAGTTTCTGTGCCAAACTCAGGTTTTCTTTTGTTAAAATAGCTGTTTTTCCGTCAAGTTTTGTTTTAGCTTGTAAATATCCTAATCTTGCAAGCAGCTTATTATATGGTATCTCTACTTTAGAAATTTTTATCACAACTAACATTCTATCAAAAATTTTATAGAAGAACAATTAAACAACAAATAAGAAAATTAAAAATTTAAAAATCTTTTAAATCAGTAGAAAGCTTGGATTAATTGGCTCTATAGTCAGTCGCCTTTTTCGTTAAAAACGTTTTACTTTTTTCTTTCTATTATAATAAAATAGATATCTTTAAAGCTTTTTTATTATTTTTATTATTGAATATCTCGAACACGACTAGACTTTTATTGTAATAGTTAAATTGCCGTATTTTTGGAAATGAAATCTAGGAAAAGGATTGTTTTTAAGTTGCCGATATCGACATCGAAATTTTCTTGTAAATGTTTTTTTATTTAAATATTATCAACATTTGCTGGCTGAATAATTGTTTTCTTCTTTAGTTATAAAAATATTATGAGGGTGGCTTTCTACAAGACCTGCTGAGGTAATTTTAACAAATTGCCCTTTTTCTTTAAGTTCCTGTATAGTTCTAACGCCACAATAACCCATTGCAGCCCTTAATCCTCCAATTAACTGATAAATAACATCTCCGACTTTGCCTCTGTAGGGCACGCGTCCTTCAACCCCTTCTGCTACTAGTTTTTTCGTATTATCTTGAAAATATCTATCGCTGCTCCCTGCTACCATTGCAGAAGAAGACCCCATGCCTCGATAAGTTTTGAATGCACGACCGTTAAAAAGTATATCTTCTCCTGGGCTTTCTTCTGTACCTGCAAATAAAGACCCCATCATGCATACGCTTGCACCTGCTGCTATTGCTTTAGGAATATCACCGGAATATTTAATTCCGCCATCTCCTATAATAGGAGTATTGTATTTTCTAGCAACTTTTGCACAATCGTAGATTGCTGTAATTTGAGGAATGCCTATGCCAGCTACAATTCTTGTTGTGCATATGGCTCCGGGGCCGATACCTACTTTAATTGCATCAACTCCGGCTTTAATTAAATCTTCTGCTGCTTCTGCTGTAGCTATATTGCCTGCAATTATTTGAGCTTGAGGAAAATATTTCTTCACTTTTTTTACTGCATCAATCACTCCCTGACTGTGCCCATGCGCTGTATCTATAACTAAAACATCAGCATTAGCGTCCAATAAAACTTTTGCCCTTTTAAGCATATCTTTTGTAATTCCTACAGCAGCTCCAGCAAGAAGCCTGCCTTTATCATCTTTCGAAGAGTTTGGATAACGAATTGCTTTTTCTATATCTTTAATGGTAATAAGACCTTTTAAGATGAAATGTTCGTTGACTAAAGGAAGTTTTTCTATTTTTTTACTTTGCAATATTTTTTTTGCGTCATGAATGGAGATTCCTACTTTTGCAGTAATAAGATTGTTTTTTGTCATTATTTCTGAAATTTTCTTAGTGTCATCCGTTTCAAAACGCATATCTCTGTTTGTAATTATGCCGATAAGTTTTCCATTATCAGTTACAATCGGAAGACCGGAAATTCTATACTTTGTGGCAAGTGACTTGGCTTCTCTAAGAGTATTATCTTTTCTTAATGAGAAGGGATCATGAATAACAGCGTGATCACTTCTCTTAACGCGGTCAACCTCTAAACCTTGTGCTTCTATAGACATATTTTTGTGTATTATGCCTATACCGCCTTCTCTTGCGATAGCAATAGCCATTTTGGACTCCGTTACAGTATCCATGCCAGCACTCATAATAGGAATGTTTAACTTGATTTTCTTCGTAAGATTTGTTTCTAACTGGACATCTTTTGGGAGTACTTTTGAGTGTTGAGGAATCAACAAAACGTCATCAAAAGTTAAAGCTTCTTTTGAAAATTTTGTATCCATTTCTTATCTCCGCTTCCAACTTTTTATAATCTTACATTTCACATATTTGTTTTATAATAAAACAAATAATCTCGCCGTTTCCAGCGGATTATATATGAGTTGAGCTTAAAACTCCGACGGCTGGACTCGAACCAGCAGCCGATCGGTTAACAGCCGATTGCTCCACCATTGAGCTACGTCGGAATTACTATTCTTCCTGCATCCATTAATTCTCCTAATTATTATACTTAATTTTGAAAAAGATGCAAGTTTTATGCCCTTCTCTATTTGGTTTCTATACAAATCAAATATCTTAGCTATTCCTATATATCCGATAGTTTTTTATTTTAATATTGGGCCCTGCTTAAGTCTTGAATCACTGTGACTTACAGTAACATTTATATCTTATACATCTATATCATAAAGTTTTTGTCGGGTTAAAATAATGTAAAAAATTGTTACAATTTTTTCGTTAACTTATTAGGGTTTGTGCATGGGGAAAAAAGTTTGGTATAATGCAGCATCAAAAATAGTAAAAATAATATTTGTGGAGATTTTTATGAGAAGTGATCAAATAAAAAAAGGTGTTGTGAGGATGCCAAATAGAAGTTTATTATATGCTACGGGCATAAGCCCTAAAGATTTGGATAAACCTTTTATAGGTATTGCTTCGTCTTTTACAGATTTAGTTCCAGGGCATATTGCAATGCGTGATTTAGAAAGATATATAGAAAGAGGCGTTGCGTCTGGGGGTGGCGTTCCTTTTATTTTTGGTGCTCCCGCAGTATGTGATGGTATAGCTATGGGGCACAGTGGAATGCATTATTCTTTAGGATCAAGAGAAATAATTGCTGATTTAATAGAAACTGTTGCGAATGCCCATATGTTAGATGGACTAGTTCTTTTATCGAATTGTGATAAAGTTACTCCAGGAATGCTTATGGCAGCCGCAAGGCTTAATATACCTGCCGTTGTTGTTACTGCGGGTGCTATGATGACCGGTACATATGAGAAAAAAAGACGTTCTATGGTTAGGGATACTTTTGAATCTGTTGGACAATTTAAAGCTGGAAAAATTACTGAAACGCAGTTGTCAGAGCTAGAGATGGCGACGTGTCCGGGAGCGGGTGCTTGCCAGGGAATGTATACAGCAAACACCATGGCTTGTTTAACAGAAACAATGGGGATGTCTTTAATTGGGTGTGCCACCGCTCTTGCTGTCAGTTCAAAGAAAAAAAGAATTGCTTATGAGTCCGGTATAAAAATTGTTGAACTTGTAAAGGAAGATGTAAAATCGCGTGATATTTTAATATTGAACGCTTTTAAAAATGCAATTACTGTAGATATGGCTTTAGGTGGTTCCACAAATACGGTTTTGCATCTTATCGCTATAGCAAATGAAGTAGGAATAAAGTTGCCGTTAGAATTATTTGACGAGATTTCCAAAAAAACTCCGCAAATTGCTTGTCTTGAACCAGCCGGAGACAACTATATGGAAGACTTGGATAATGCTGGCGGAATTCCTGCTATACTATTTGCTGTACAAAAAAAAATAGGGTCTTCTAAAACAGTAACAGGTCTGGATATAGTTGAAATTGCAAAATCGTCTAAAATTCTAGATGAAGATGTCATAAGAGCGAGCAATCCCTATAAGTCTGAAGGGGGCATTGCATTTTTAAGAGGTAATATTGCTCCTGACGGTTGTGTTGTTAAGCAAGCGGCAGTAAGCGAAAAAATGAAAGTTTTTTCAGGAAGATCGCGCGTATTTGACTCTGAAGATGATGCTATGAAAGCGATACTGGATAATAAAATTATTTCAGGAGATGTTGTTGTCATAAGATATGAAGGTCCTGCCGGTGGTCCGGGTATGAGAGAGATGTTAAGTCCCACAAGTGCTTTGCGCGGCATGGGATTAAGTAATTCTGTTGCGCTTATTACTGACGGACGCTTTTCAGGCGGAACAAGAGGCCCCTGTATAGGGCATATTTCCCCCGAAGCAGCAGCAGGCGGAGCAATAGCTGCAATTAATGATGGCGATACGATAAACATAAATATTCCTAATAGAACGCTAAATGTTGCATTAACGGATGAAGAAATAAAAACAAGAATTGCTAATATTGAAAAACCGGAGCCGAAGATTAAGACTGGTTATATGGCTCGTTATGCTAGATTGGTACAATCTGCAGATAGTGGAGCTATTTTGAAGTAGATATTTATTGTTTTCATAAAAGGGACAAAATACATGTTGCATGAAAAAAGTGGAGCACAAATTTTAGTTAAAAGCTTGTTAAAAGAAAATGTCGAAGTAGTTTTTGGATTGCCCGGTGGACAAGCTTTACCTATATTTAATGCAATTCACGAATCAGATCTAAATTTTATTTTAACAAGACACGAACAAGCTGCGTCCCATATGGCTGATGGGTACGCTCGTTCTACTGGCAGACCTGGCGTATGTATAGTTACTTCAGGACCAGGAGCTACAAATATAGTTACAGGACTTTGTACTGCGTATATGGATTCTGTTCCTATGGTTGCAATTACAGGTCAGGTTGCGACAAGCATAATAGGGCAAGATGTGTTTCAAGAGGCTGATACTACAGGTATTACAAGACCTGTGACAAAGCATAACTTTCTAGTTAAAGATGTAAAAGATTTGGCAATGACCATAAAAGAAGCATATTATATTGCGACTACCGGTAGGCCCGGACCTGTTTTAGTTGATATTCCTGTTGATGTTCAGTGCGAAGTTTGTGAATTTATTTATCCTGAAAAAATTGAAATGCGTTTATATAAACCTAATTTTTACGCTCATTTGGGGCATATTAAAAAAGCCGCTGAAATCATAAATAGAAGTGAAAGACCTGTACTTTACATAGGAGCCGGGGTCGTTGTTTCTAATGCGGAAAAACAAGTTATTGAAATATCAAAAAAAGCTGATATTCCGGTTACAAATACATTGTTAGCTATAGGTGTATACCCGCATAATACGAATCTAAGTTTGGGGATGCTTGGAATGCACGGGACGTTTTACGCAAACAGCGCTATTCAGTCGGCAGATGTTGTTATAGTTGTAGGTGCAAGATTTGACGACAGATGTACTGGTAAAGTGTGCGATTTTGCAAAAAAAGCGAAAATAATTCACATTGATATAGATCCAACATCCATATCAAAAGTTATTGATACTGATATACCGCTTGTAGGAGATGCAAAAACAGTTTTAAAAAAAATGTCAACATTGATAGATAAAAAAGAAAGAAAAAGTTGGATCAAAACAATCAATGTGTGGAAAGAAGAACACCCTCTGTCGTATAATAGGGAGGATAATAAACTTCATCCGCAGTATGTAATTGAAAAAATTACAGAACTCACAAAAGGCGAAGCAATTATCGTAACGGAGGTTGGGCAGCATCAAATGTGGGCTGCTCAGTATTATAAAGCAAAAAGTCCTCGTTTATTTTTAAGTTCTGGTGGTCTTGGCACTATGGGGTTTGGTTATCCTGCCGGTATTGGGGCAAAGTTTGGGAATTTGGAAAAAGAAGTTATAGTTGTAGCAGGGGATGGTTCTTTTCAAATGAATATGCAGGAAATGGCTGTAGCGGTTTTAAATGATGTTAATGTTAAAGTTGTTATATTAAACAATCAATATCTTGGCAATGTGCGACAGTGGCAAGAAATGTTTTATGGTAAAAGATATTCTCACACTTGTCTTGCAAGACGTAAAAAATGTCCGAAATGGTGTAATACCCCAAATAGAGACAAGTGTCCTGTTTATATCCCTGACTTTGTAAAATGGGCTGAAAGTTACGGTGTTTGGGGAATGCGTGTAACAGATAAAAAAGATGTTGAATCCTGTTTAGAAAAGATGTTGGGAATAAAAGCTTCGGTTGTGCTAGATATATGGGTTGAGATAGAAGAAAATATTTTTCCGATGGTTCCGCCGGGAGCCTCTCTTGATAATATGATTACAAGTATGAACTGATGTTTGAAATATGTTTTATGATAATTTATGTGTAGCAGGAAAAACTTAACTGAAGTCTTAAGAAACATGGGAATACAATTTAGAATTTAAATAAGCCAAACACGTTTTTTTCTAATAGTACACTAAAAGAATTTAATGATTTTATATAATTTATTTTTAAAAAGTTACCAAAAAGTAAAAAATGGATTTTTAGATGACTTTTTAATCTTAGTAATTAATTTGTAAGTTATATAATGACTGATTATAAAATATTTTTGGTTTGCATAGTAAAATTGAATTAAAGTAGGGATGGTAGTAGGCGGTGGCATACGGCTTCAGTTTTTCTGGAAAATAAATTTGGTGTTCTTGTAAGCATATTCAATCTTTTTGCGGCGCGTGGATTCAATGTAGATTCGCTTTCTGTAGGTGAAACTGAAAATCCTGTAATTTCAAGAATGACGATTGTTGTTAAAGGCGACGATTCTATTCTTGATTAGGTTACAAAGCAGCTAAATAAACTTATTAATATAATAAAAGTTAATGATTTTAGTGCTGGCGAGTGTGTTGAAAAATAGCTTCCCTTATAAAAATAGACTTGACTAAAGCTTGTTGTGATGAGATTGTTAATTGATTGGAATATTTAGAGCATAGATATATTGCATGGTTCAATGATTGTGGAAATAATAGGAGATGAAGATAAAATTAATTCTTTTATGAAAATGGTTGTGCCGTAGGTATAAAGGAAGCTAGTCGTACAGGTGTTGTTGCTTTAGAACGAGTAAATAATAATGGAAACAGATCAAGGAGAACTAAAATGTCGGAAGCGAAAATGTATTATGAAGATGATGCAGATTTAAGCCTTTTAAAAGAAAAAACCATTGCTGTTTTAGGTTATGGAAGTCAGGGACATGCACATGCTTTAAATCTTAGAGATTCTGGCATAAACGTTGTTGTTGCTCAAAGATCTGGCAGTGATAACTATAAAAAAGCTATTGAAGATGGATGGAATCCAGTAAGTGTTGCTGAAGCAGTTAAGCGAGCAGACTGGGTTCATATTCTTTTACCTGATGATGTACAAAAGAAAGTCTGGGAAGAAGATATAAAACCTAATATTAAAAAATTCGCGGTTTTAAGTTTTGCGCATGGTTTTAGCATACGATTTAAACAGATTGTTCCTATTTCTGATTTGGATGTAATTATGATAGCTCCTAAAGGTCCGGGCCACTTGCTAAGAAGACAATATGAAGAAGGAAAAGGTGTTCCTTGTTTGATAGCTGTTGAACAAAATGTAAGTGGCAAAGCAAAAGATTTGAGTCTTGCTTATGCAAAAGCTATTGGCGGGACAAGAGGGGGAGTTCTTGAAACTACTTTTAAAGAAGAAACCGAAACTGATTTATTTGGCGAACAAGCTGTTCTTTGTGGCGGTATTGTGGAACTGATAAATTCCGGATTTGAAACTCTTATAGCTG
>JAISRA010000019.1 GCA_031273885.1 Endomicrobium sp. | reverse complement strand
CTCCATTTGCATTGTATTCATTTACAATCATAAAGCTTGAACTTCGAGCAAAACATTTGTTGCCGAAAGCTTTTACAACTCCTTGAGTAAAAGTTGTTTTTCCGCTTCCCAAGTTGCCTTTTAAAAAAATAATATTGCCACTTTTTAACATAGCGGCAAACTTTTTACCCAGACGCCTTGTTTCTTCAGGAGTTTTAGTAGTAAAAATATTATTTTCAGAAATGTTTAAATCCTGAACACTTAATTTTTTGCTTTTTACCATTATAGAAATATCTTACCTTTTTTGATGAATTTATTTTTCCTATATAAGAAATTTGAGGAACCAATTTTTTTATAAGCCTTGCTTTTGTCTCGGGTACTGTAAAAACAAGTTCATAATCTTCCGCTCCAAATAATGCAAAATCAAGTTGTTCTTTAGTTTCTTTAAAAACTTTTTTTAAGGTTTTTGAAACAGGAATTTGATCCATATAAATATCTGAGCCTTTATTTGAATCTCTTGTAAGCAAATTAACAGAGACGTATAAGCCGTCTGAAGCATCAGTTAAAGAAGTTAAATGTTTTGATATCTTCTTTGATTCACTAAGTCTTGCTCTGGGATTATTTTGTTTTAAAATCAAAAGACGTTCATTTTTTGCATATTTATGTTTTGTGCCATATTTATATAAAAGCGCTACTCCTGCTCCAGCATCTCCAAAAGTGTTTGTTACTCCTATCACATCTCCTGTTTTTGCTCCGTTTCTTTTGATTATTTTATCTTTTCCTGCGCCTACAATTGTAACAGATATTATAATTTTATCAGATTTTACAGTGTCGCCGCCTGCTATTGTCATTTTGTGCCGGTCGCAGGCTGCTTTAAAACCTTTAAACAAATTTCTGATAAATATTTTAGATGTTATCGGTGGGATGCCTAAACCTATAAACGCATATTCTGGTTTTACATTACCCATTGCCGCTATATCGCTTATGTTTACTTCAATGGCTTTTTCTCCAAGTTCCTG
Source organism: Endomicrobium sp. (assembly GCA_031273885.1). GTDB lineage: Bacteria > Elusimicrobiota > Endomicrobiia > Endomicrobiales > Endomicrobiaceae > Endomicrobiellum. Next base: position 3,003 of record JAISRA010000019.1, on the reverse strand, counting down.
TGGTGTTATCCAATCTTTTTTAAAATGTACGCCTTCAATCAGCATATCTTTAGTTATACAGATTGTATTTTTGCCTAATCTAAAACAAAAGCAATCGTCGCCAATTCCGACGACAATATTTTTATTATTTTTTGAAGTTGCAAACTGATTTTTTATTATGCCTATCAATCCGACTTCACCAATTGATGAAATGTTTTTGTTTTTCATTACCTCAAGATTATACCAATTGTGATATAATAAAAACCACTTATACCTTCGATAATAAGATTATTTATGTAAAAGGCCGTCAATAACGGTTTTTGTTATTTACGTTTTTATATTAATTTTATTTGATGCTTGTGGATATTTTTTTCTTACGATAAGCAAAGTTGTCTTTATAACTTTGGCAGAAAATAATGCGGTTATATCAGTTTTGAAGTCAAAGTAAATATCTGTGTTCCTAAGTTTGTAAAAACGGCAAAAATTTATACTTAAAACAAAATAAACAAGGAATGGAATGGTTTTAATGGAAAGATTATTGTAAATTCGTCTGCATGATAGTCATCATCTTAAGTAGGTATAATAAATATTGTAATGAAAATGAGTTTGTTATTTATCCCAAAAGAGGAAAGAGATGTATAATATAATAATAATTGCCGAAAATTTTGCAAAATTACAATTATGACATAAGCATGTTGTGAGAGTTGAAAGTAGATTAAAACCACATAGAAAGAATAGGTGAGATAAAAGCGAACATTAAGAAGGCTTGAGGTGTAATTTATGCGTTATTCCATATAGCTTCAAGGAAATATCTTCGATTTCTACTGTAAAAATAAAAAGGGTGATGACAGTATATATGAAGCCTAGTTCCATATTTTAAAATTTGATTTAGAATGTTTTGAAAACGTCATTCAGAAAGTATATATGATAGATCCTGAACACTTGATAGAAAATGAAAATACATAGATTCCAAATCCAAAGAATTGAGACAGCTAAAGATAGTCGTTCAAAAACAGTTTAGACTGGAATGTTCATTATGAGAAGTATTCTATTTGCGGTAATGTTAGTAGGGTACTTATTACATATCACATTAAATTTGATAAGTAGGACAATTGAGTCAAGTACACACTTACCTCACTTCCATTTAGTTTTGCTAACATTTTCGACTTATCTTTATAGTTTATATATATGATAATAATAAACGGGAGAATATTAAATAAATTATTAAGACTGGTAGACAGTAGAGACATAAAAACGAACAAAAGTAAAATGAGAAGGAATATTATCTTACTTTGATGATCGTTCCTTCAATTTTGCCATTGTTACAGATTGAAATTGCTGAAACCATGTAATTTTTTAGAGATTCTTTTATTTCTTTGCCTTGGTTTTCATTTGCTTTTTCTACAATCTGTACAAGGTTTGGATTTTCTGAAATGTCAAATATATGCTTTCCTTTTTCAAAGTCTTTTTTTAAAATCTTGCCAGTATTGTCATAAGCATATACGACTTTGTTTAATGAATTTAGAATTATAAATATCAAACTGTCTCTGATTGAAGTTTGTTGTGAATATTCAATAATTTTACTTAAACTTTCCTTATCTTTTTCAAGTATTTCTATTCTTTTTGTAACCTTCTTTATATTTGAAATGATAATGTCAGTAATTTCAGTATACTTGTCGTTGTTTCCAGTATTTTCTAAAGCTTTTTTTGTTCTGTTGAACGGAAGAAGCACAAGTAATTTAGAAAAGAAATAAATAGTTATTGCAACAAGAAACGCAATAAGCATGCTAATGGTATAGTATCTTATTTTCCAATATTTTGCCATTTTATTTGCTTTTTGAACAGAAAATACACAAAATAGCGTGCAATTCTTTGCAATAGGTTCTGAAAACAGCAAAAAATTTTCGTCAGACATTTGCTGTAAAAGTTCTATTTGTTGCACTATTGCCTTATTGTAAATATCTGAATTTTTTTCTGTATTCCATTCGCTTACATTATTGTGTATAATAATCTTACCGTTTTTGTTCAGAATAAAACAAGTTGTAATATTTTCTATTTTTGTAGCAGCTTCAATATATGTAATAAGATTTGTGTCGTTTGAGTTTTCAATGGCTTTGTCTAGATAAGGTGTAATTGCTTTTATTGAAGACTTTGCTTTCTCAACGGTCAGAGTTTTCAAATCTTTTGCTTTGTCTTTTGAAAGAAACTTGTTAAGAGGGTAAAAAATACCACATATAAGGACAAATGATAAAAAAGACAAAAATATAATGTTTTTCTTCATAAGCTAATTATAACACATAATAACATAAAGTGGACATCATATGGAAAGTATAGAAATTGGATATTAAAGTAAGTAATTAAAATTGAAACATTTTGGCATTTTGGGGAAAGTTTGTTTAATTTATTCTGAAAAAGCAAACAGTGTGTTGTTATTTACCCTAATTTGCAGATTGATACATGTTTTTTGATTTAGATATTACTTATTTAGATTTAGATGAGATGAATAAAATAAGATCTTTTAAGTAGAGTTTTGTCTATGCAAAATTCAGTTTCTGTTCTTGAAATCCCTTCAAATATATCTAAATGCCGAAAGGTTTGTAATAGGCAAAAATGATATAATCCATAAAATATAATTTATTTAAAGTAGTGAATTTTATGCATAGGAAATAAAGTAAATGGAAAAGAAATATGCAACTCCTATTGAACAGATAATTAATCATAGAAGGCAAAAAGCAAAAGATTTTGTAAGTGCTGGAATAAATCCCTATCCTTCAAAATGTTTTCTGGATAAAAATAATTCAGATATACAAGAAAAGTTTGTTGATCTTGAAAAAGATCAAGTTGCCGATATAAGAATTAAAGCAGCGGGAAGAGTTATAACTTATAGAAATATGGGGAAAGCTGCTTTTTTGGATATAAAAGATGGATATGCGAAAATTCAGATATATATTAGGGCAGATAAAGTAGGAACAGACCAGTATAAGTTTTTTAAAAATACAGTTGACACGTCAGATATCATTGCTG
>JAISRA010000114.1 GCA_031273885.1 Endomicrobium sp. | reverse complement strand
CTTTAGAAACTTCTTTTACTTTACTGAGAATTATTGTTGCTTTTGTATTTTCGACGTCGGCAAGTGATGGAACTTGTATTCTTTTTATATTTACTCTAGTGTATCTTTGAATATCTCTCAGTTTATAAATATCTTTCCCAGAGACAAAACTGTATGCTTTGCCGGGTTTACCGGCTCTTCCGGTTCTTCCTATTCTGTGCACATAATATTCGTCGTCCTTTGGAACATCATAATTAAAAACCATGTCTATATTGTCAACATCTATGCCTCTTGCAGCGACATCTGTAGCTATAAGAAGCTCTATTGAGCCTGTTCTAAATTTTACCATTACTCTATCTCTTTGTGTCTGATTCATATCTCCGTGAAGAGCGTCCGCGGCATATCCTCTTGCCTGAAGAGAAGAAGCAACTTCATCAACTCTTTTTTTAGTATTGCAAAAAACAATTGACAGTTTAGGATCATACATGTCAAGACATCTTGTAAGAGCTTCAAGTTTCTGGTGTTCTCTCAGGTCAAAATAGTACTGTTCAATCAAAGGGACTGTTAATTTTTCGCTTACAACTCTTATAGTTTCAGGATTATGTTGATACTTTTTTGTTAGAAACAAAAATTCTTTAGGCATAGTTGCTGAAAAGAAAACTGTTTGTTTTTCTTTGGACATGCCCTTTAGGATTAGTTCTATGTCATCTCTAAAACCCATATCAAGCATTTCATCTGCTTCGTCCAATACTACAGTTGAGGTAGTGTCAAGTTTTAATGTTTTTCGCTCTAAATGGTCTATAACTCTTCCGGGTGTTCCTATAATTATTTGGGCTCCTTTTAAAAGGGCTGCGATTTGTCTTTGAATGGGCTGTCCACCGTAAACGGGCACTATGTTAATGCCTCTTTTATATTTCGAGAAAAGTTTTAATTCTTCGGCCACCTGTATTGCAAGTTCTCTGGTAGGACATAAGATTATTGCCTGTACATTTTTGTTTTTTATGTCGATTTTTTCTAAAATCGGGATACCAAAAGCTGCTGTTTTTCCGGTACCTGTTTGGGCCTGACCGATAATATCTATACCGGCCATCATTTTAGGTATTGCAAGACTTTGAATAGACGTAGCTTCTTCAAATCCCAAATCTGCAATGGCTTTAATTATTTCGTTCGATAAATTTAATTCACTGAATTTTAATGTTGACATTGTTCTCCATATTTCCTTTTTTATTCGTTGTTTTAATAATATGCATTAGTACGAACAAATTTAATTTAGTACTTTATAACAGTATTAATGATACCCATACGTGTCATTTAGGGACTGGTTTGAAGTTTATTGGTTCATTTAGTGCAAATTAACACTTTTGCTACTTCTGTTAAATCTGTGTCTGTAGCTGAACATCCGTCTTTTGTAAGTGGTACAAATTGTATTGCTATATTTTTTTCTTTGAGCACTTTGAATACCTGACTGCCCTCAAAAAAACAGGCGATACCAATTATAGCCTCAGGTTTTTGCTCTTTTATAATCTTGCTGATCGTTCTGCCGCCTTTTACAATATATAGAGCTCTATAATTTGATTTTTGTGCAAGTTCACTTATTTTGCATATTTTACAGCCGCCACATCTTGTACAAATATAATAACTCTCTTTTTCAATAGCAATACAACTTGCAATGTTTCTCATGCAATGAGGAGCAAAAACAATGCGTTTGTTAAATGGAGTAGAGGCGAATTTTTTTGCTTGGAGTTTATTTTGCCTATATGTAAAAACCTTATAGATTTGCTCTTTATTTTTTTGATGCAAGCCACACCATCTCATAACAATATTCTATCAAATATTAATTAAAAATCAAAATATTCATAATAATTACCTAAGTTTTTTTATATAACTGAAAAGAACTAAATATACAACTAGCGAAAGGAGTGGTGGGAGTAGACAATGAGAAATGTTGCTATAGTTAAAAACAAGACAAATAAAGTTAATGAAAAAGCAGATTTGTTTAATTTGGTATATATTATCTAAATACACAAAATCTGCTAAAACTAAAGTTTTGTTGCCCTTTTGTTGGTTATATTAATTTGACACTATATGCCATTTTAGATACAATAAGTACGATCCATAGGTGAAATTGCGGTAGAGAGGATTCTAAAATGAAAAGAACGTTTCAACCAAACAAAGATAGAAGAAAAAAGAAAATAGGTTTTATGGCAAGAATGGCAACGTCTGGCGGAAGGAAAATTTTGAGTTCTCGCAGAAAAAAAGGACGTAAAACGATAAGTGCATAAAGGTACTTATGCTGACGAGAAATAGGAAAAACTAATTAAATATGTTATCAGGTGAAAGTAAATCTACTACGAAGATATTTTCTCTTACGTATCTTGAGCGGTTACATGCTCAAAGAGATTTCAACAGAGCATTTAAAAGCGGTTTAAGACTTGAAAATAAGGATATAAGAATTTTAGTTTATAAAAGAATCGACGGACAGATTATAACAAGACTTGGCCTTGTCACGCATAAAAAAGTAGGAACAGCTGTCATAAGAAATAAAACTAAAAGAAGATTAAGGGAAATTTTTAGAACTAGTAAATATTTATTGAAGCCTGGTTTGGACATGGTTTTTATTTCTAAGCCAGAGACTGCATTGTTGAATTATAACGGTCTAAAAAAAGCTATTTTAGATTTGCTTAAAAGTGCGAAGTTATATACGAGTTTGGAGTAGTATATGAAAAATTTCGCACTTATTTTAATTAAATGTTATAAATTTGTCTCTCAAGTTGTTCCACATATATGTCGTTTCTGTCCAAGTTGTTCTGTTTATGCGTATAAAGCAATAGAAATGTACGGTTTCTTAAAGGGTTCTTATTTAGTTTTTAAAAGAATTATTCGTTGCCATCCTTTTTGTGGTGGTGGCTTTGATCCTGTGCCTTTGCCTGAAAATTTGCCTGAAAATAAGAAGAAAAAATTAATAAAAAGGAAGTCATAATGCAGAAAAATTCTATTTTGTTCACAATTTTATCAACTTTTACAATTTTTGTTTGGTTTTTTTTCTTTACTCCGCAGAGTACAACCCAAAATAGTAATAATCTGATGCAACCTCAAAGTATTGAAGCTCAAATACCTGAGCTTCAAAACATAAATTTAAATAAGTTGGAATTCGTGGCACGGCGGCGTATTAAAGAAGAGCAAATAAATGTTGAAAATGAGCAATATAAAGCCATTTTAACAAATAAAGGCGCAGCGGTGTTAAGCTGGTCTGTCAAGGAAAAAAATGGGAAATGGGTAGATTTAGTATTTCCTGAATCGCCGCCTGTTATGGCAAATTTCCCATGTTTGTTTTATAAAATTGTTTCAAAATCCAATAATAAAATAGTTTTTGAATATGTTTCTGAAAAAGGTTGGACAATTACAAAAACCTATAATTTATCTAATTTTTATATGCATAATTTAACTATTGAAGTCGAAAAAACAGATGGCGCTTCTGTACCGCAGATAGAACTCAAGTGGGGGCCGGGACTTGGAACTGACACCAAAGAAACAAAAGAAAATATTGCACTTACCAGGGTTTTAGCTTATACTAAAGAAAAACCGTACAAACTCAAAAAATTTAAAAACGATTCCGAACTTGCTCCAATGTATCAATGGATGTCTATAGATAATAGATATTTCCTTGCTGCATTTATACCTGAAAAAGCAACAGATTTTGATAAAATTATATCATCTAGGTTTGATAAAAAACATCCTTATTCCTTTACTCTTGTGGCAACAGTTCCAAAGGATATTAATAAAAAAGAGTACTCTGTTAATTTTTATTTGGGACCCAAAGGCTACACATATCTAAAAACCTATAATTTAGGTCTTGAAAAAACTGTAGATTTCGGATTGTTTGGATTTTTAGGCAAAATTGCTTTTGCAGTATTGACATTCTTTTATAAACTTACTCATAATTACGGTTGGGCTATTATAATGATTACAATTGTTATACAACTTTTAGTCTTGCCTTTAACTTTAAAAAGTCTTAGATCTGCTGCTGCAATGAAACGCATTCAGCCTGTAATAAAAGATATACAAACAAAATATAAAGATAATCCGCAGAGACTTCAAGCTGAAATGTTGAATGTTTACAGATCGCAAAAAGTTAATCCGTTAGGTGGCTGTTTGCCTATGATTTTGCAACTCCCAATTTTTTGGGCGTTTTTTACAATGTTAAGAAATTCTTATGAACTTAGGAGTGAAGGTTGGATTTTATTTGTAAATGATTTATCTGCAGCAGATCATTTTGTAAAACTTGGGTGTTTTAATGTTAATCTTCTTCCTCTTGTAATGGGTGTTGGAATGTTTTTACAGCAAAAGATGACTACTGCTACATCGGATCCTACTCAAAGAAGGATAATGTATATAATGCCTGTACTTTTTACATTTATGTTTTGGTCTTTTCCTTCTGGACTTGTTATATACTGGATTACTAACAGTGCAATTTCTATGATAGAACAGTATTTTGTAATAAGAAAAGACAAAGTTCAAATAAAACATTTTAATTCATAAAGAGAGTAGGATGGTGTGTATGATAAGGTAAAGGTAGAAGTAGAATAAGATAAGGCATGACGACGGTAAAATATTACCTATTATGGGAGGTGTAAAAGTAAATGCCAGAAATAGAATCTAAAGGTAAAACCGTGGCAGATGCAATAACTGACGGCTTATTTCAGCTTGGATGTAGTAAGAAAGATGCTGTAGTAAAAGTTGTAAGTGAAGGTTCAAAAGGACTTTTTGGACTTATGGGCGCAAAACCTGCAATTGTTTTAATATCTGCTGATGAATCTAAATGTGCTAACAGAGTGTTTGTCGACTTTGATCCTAAAAAAGTTTGTAAAAGAATAGAGCATGTATTGGCAGAAATTCTAACTAAAATGAATCTTAATTACTATAAAATTGAGACATTTTTTAATGATAATTCTGTCAATATAAATATTATGTCAAACAATGGATCTTTTATTATTGGTAAAAACGGACAAACTCTTGATTCTTTGGAATATATTACGGAGATAATTGTAAATAGAGAATTTAAATCTAAATTCAAAGTAAATTTAGACAGTGAGAGTTATAGAAGAAAGCAAATTGAAAAACTGCAAATTATAGTTAACAAGGCAGTAGAATATGTTAACCGTACGGGGAAAATTTACCGTTTTGATCCGATGAGCGCAAAAGAGAGAAAAATAATACATTTGTATTTAAAAGATGATCCATCTGTAGAATCTTTTTCTGAGGGGTGTGGAATGTTGAGGAAGGTCGGTATAAAGCCTGCCGATAAGAAATTAAAACACTTTTTGGCAATTTTATTTTAACACGGTATACTAAACCAAGTTCAGTTTTTAATTAATCTTTTGAAAGAAGAGTGTAAGGTGCGAAATTAAAAGTATGTACAACGTAGAATAGTATTAAGTTGTCAATACTAAACAAGTTAGAAGTGATTAATTAAGTTTAAAAAAGAAATTAAGACTTAAAAATTTTTAAAAATGACGTAGTACCTTATACCAATAACTAGTAAAAATCCAAATATCAGGTGTTTTTTATGGCTGGGGAATTTGTACATTTACACAATCATACCGAATATTCTCTTCTTGATGGCGCTTGCAGACTGACTGATGACAAAGGAAATCCAGACGAACTCTTTAAGCTTATAGCTAACGAGTATAAAATGACGGCGCTTGCTATTACCGATCATGGTAATATGTACGGTGCCATGGAATTTTACTGGGCGGCAAAACAAAGCGGCATAAAACCAATTATAGGTTGTGAAGTATACGTTGCTCCAAAATCGCGTTTTGATAAAAATGTTAACAGGATTAATAGAGTGTCTGCAGAAGGTGACAACAACTACAATCATTTAACTCTTCTTGCAAAAGATTTTAAAGGTTATCAAAATCTTATGCGTATAGTAAGCGTAGGGTTTACAGAAGGTTTTTATTATAAACCACGTATAGACAAGGAAGTTTTAAGTAAATATAGCAGTGGTATTGTTGCTCTTTCAGGCTGTCTTGCCGGTGAAGTTGCATCGGCTTTAGTTAAAGGAAATCTCAAAAAAGCACATTATGCGGCGATAGAATATCGCGATATTTTCGGCAAAGATAATTTTTATATAGAAATTATGGATAATGGTCTTAAGAATCAAAAAAAAATAATTCCTGATCTTATTGAATTATCAAAGAAAACTGCAATTCATCTCGTTGCAACAAATGATTGTCATTTTTTAAGAAAAGAAGATTCTGAAATCCATGATATTTTGCTTTGCATAGGAACAGGCAAGTTACTAAATGATGTTAAAAGACTACGTTTTGATTCGGATCTTTTTTACTACCGCAGCACAGAAGATATGATAAGAACATTTTCTTATGTACCGGAAGCAATAAAAAATACTTTAGAAGTTGCCGAAAAAACTAACCTCGAAATAAGTACTGATAAACTGCTCTTGCCGCAATTTCCTATTCCAAAAGGATATAAATCTGACTCGGAATATCTTGAAGTACTTTGTCGTCAGGGGCTTATGAAAAGATACGTTACAATCAAACAAGAACATGAAGAAAGATTAAAACATGAGCTTTCTGTTGTTAATACAATGGGATTTGCCTCATATTTTTTAATAGTGGCTGATTTCATAAAATATTCAAGAGATCATGACATTCCTGTGGGTCCAGGAAGAGGGTCTGGAGCAGGTTCTATGATTGCATATACTTTGTGGATTACGGATATTTGTCCACTAAAGTATGATTTGTTGTTTGAAAGATTTTTAAATCCTGAGAGGCGGTCGATGCCTGATTTGGATATAGATTTTGCAGATTCTGGACGAGACAAGGTTATAAAATATGTACGCGATAAATACGGTGAAGAAAAATGTGCGCAAATTATAACCTTTGGTTCAATGCAGTCAAGGCTCGTTATTAAAGACGTTGCAAGAGTTATGGGTTTTACACCGACAGAATCAAATAATATTGCTAAACTGATTCCGCAAAATACAAGTATTGTCGAAGCCATGCAGACTTCACTAGATTTATCAAAACTTGTTAAAACAGATAAAAAAGTTGCAAAACTTCTAACTGCTTCACAAAAACTTGAAGGAATAAAGAGACATACTGGAGTGCACGCCGCCGGTATGGTGATAGCAAATGAAGAAATTACAAATTATTCTCCTCTTGCAAGGGGGGCAAAAAATATTATTATAACTCAGTATGATGGTGTTGTTTTGTCGCGGCTGGGTTTATTAAAAGTTGACTTTTTGGGGTTGAGGACACTTACAGTTATTGATGATTGTATCAAATTCATACATAAAAAAAATTGTGACTTTAAATTAAGTGACATTCCTTTAGATGATAAAAAGACTTTTCGACTGTTAGACGAAGCTAAAACTATGGGCGTATTTCAGCTTGAGGGCAAAGGCATGAGAGACTTGATAAGAAAACTTAAGCCAAGTGTCATTGATGATGTGGTTGCTTTGGTTGCTTTGTATCGTCCAGGTCCTATGGGTTCGGGAATGTTAGATGATTTTGTAAATCGTAAACACGGCAGAACAGCGATTGTTTATGATCATTCGTTGCAGGAGCCTATATTAAAAAGTACTTATGGCGTTATTTTGTATCAGGAACAAGTAATGAAAATGTCTGTTGCTCTTGCGGGTTTTACGCCTGGTGAAGCGGACGATTTGCGTAAAGCAATGAGTAAAAAAACACCTGAAGTTATTGAAAAACAAAGAGAAAAATTTATAAACGGCGCTGAAAGAAATGGCATTGATAAAAAAATATCAAAAAAAATATTTAATAATATTGTTGCGTTTGCAGGATACGGCTTTAATAAATCTCATTCAGCAGCTTATGGAATAGTTTCTTACAGAACCGCATACTTAAAAGCAAATTATCCTTTGGAGTATTTAACTGCTTTGCTTAACAGCGAAATAGGGCGCTCAGCTGTGAAAGATAGTGAAGAAAGTAAACTTGTGATGTATCTAGAAGATGCATCTGTTTTTAATATTAAGATCTTGCCTCCCGACGTACAGTATTCTGATAGAGCTTTTAAAATAGAAGGCAAAAATATACGTTTCGGACTGCTTGCCGTTAAAAATGTCGGCGAAGGTTTAGCTAAGTCTATAGAACAAGCAAGATTTGTTGATGGAAAGGTTCAAAAGTTTAAAGATTGGATTGATTTTTTACAAAGAATAGATTTAAAATTGACAAATAAAAAGGCTCTTGAAAGTCTTATAAAGGCAGGTGCTTTTGATTCTTTTTTTAGTAAAGAGAAACTTGAAATAAGGGCGAATTTGCTTCAAAGTATAGATTTTTCTGTTGGCAAAGCTTTACAAATCAAACAAGACGAAAATTCATTGCAAGGTTTTCTCTTTAGTAGCTCGGAGACAATGCCAAACGCATCACTATTACAAAAAACAGAACCACTTGAACTTTTTGAAGCGTTAGATTTTGAAAAAGAAGTTTTGGGATTTTATCTTTCAGGGCATCCTTTAACTCCAAGAAAAAGAGATCTTATTGCTTATTCTAATTACAGACTCGATAAACTTCAGGAGATTAAAGAAAATACAGATTTTAAAAAAGCACAGGTTGTCCGTATAGCTGGTATGATAGTGTCCATAAAAAAACTTGTTTCAAAAGCAAAAAAATTTTATACGAGATTTAAAATAGAAGATTTGCATGGTAGTGTAGATGCAATATTATTCCCAAAGAATTTTGAAACATTCAGCAATTATCTTATACCAAATAATGTTGTTGTTGTAAAAGGTGAATTAATGGGCGTACATGGACAGCTTGAAATAATAGTAGAAAATATAATGACAATAGATGAAGCTAAAAAGAGATTTCCGCCAAACTACGGAGAAGTTCACGTAAAAATTTCAACTACAAGATATGACGATGTTTTAAAGGAGGCCTTAGAGAAAATTTTTAGAACGTATAAAGGTAAATCTAAGGTTTATATTGATCTGGAAGATCCTTTGCAT
>JAISRA010000027.1 GCA_031273885.1 Endomicrobium sp. | reverse complement strand
TATCACTTATTTCTGCAGCGTATAAAGCATATATATTTCTTTCGAAATTAATTTTTATTTTTGTATTGTTTTCAATTATGTGTGCACCTATAACTGTAGGTCTTGAAAAACTATTATTAGACACAATAAACTCACTTTCTGTTAATGGTTCTGTCGCAGAAGAAAGTTTTGCCGCTATTTTTTTAGCACTAGGCACAACAGCTTGAATTTTACCCCACTGATAAGAATAAATAGTTATGAGCTTGTCGTATTCACCTTTTACTTTCGAATTAAGAATTAATCCTTTTATTATGTAGTACATTTTAATTTTTAATAAAGTTCTAACCTAATTACTCAAAATAAAAAAGTAATTAAACCTGAGAAAATAAACATCGATATATCTTATCCTGTTTAGCAAACATTTTAGTTTTATTTGCAGCATCATAATCTGTATATCCGCAAAGATGTAGCACTCCATGTATTACAAGATATGCAAGTTCATGATTCCAAGTATTGCCATATTTTTTTGCTTGTTTTTGCGTACGAGTTTTAGAAACATAAATATCTCCTATAAAAAATTCTGGAACTATCAAGAAAGATATAATATCGGTTATGCGTCCTACTTTCCTATACTTTATGTTAAGTTTTTTAATTTCTTTATCGCTTATCATTACAAAATTTATTTGATATCTTTTTGTATTTTCTGATTTTAAAGCAGATAAAGCCGCTTGTTTAAGCAACGGCACACAGTCCTTTGGAAAATCAATAAAATTCACAAAGTTATTATCTTGATTTGTACTCAATTCTTGCATGATAAATACCCGTAATAGTTGAAATGATGCTATCTCTGATAGTTTCTAAATCTTTCAAAGTTACAGGACATTTTGAAAACTGTCCATCGATAAACTTATTATTTATTATTTTCTCTACAGTATCTTTTATTCTAGCCGCCGTAGGATCTTCAATGCTGCGACATGCAGCCTCACAAGAATCTGCCATCATCACTATTGCCGCAACTTTTGTATTAGGTTTAGGACCAGGATATCTGAAATCTTCTATATTTACATCTTCTGACATCGCCACCAACGCTCTATGATAAAAAACATACATAGGTGTTGTTCCGTGATGCTGTTCAATAATATTAATAATTTCATTATCAACATTATATTTTCTAGCAAAAGCAACGCCATCTTTTACATGGGCAATTAAAATCAATCCTGACATTACGGGAGCTATATCATCGTGAGGATTATATTCCGGCGTTTGATTTTCTATAAAATACTTAGAATTTTTAAGTTTGCCTATATCGTGATAATAAGCGCCAACTCTCGCAAGAAGAGAGTTATCATTTATGGCATTAGCGGCCTGTTCTGCAATATCTGCCGTCATGATTGAATGATGATATGTTCCCGGTGCTTCAAGCATAAGTTTTTTAAGCAAAGGATTATTAAAATCTGAAAGTTCTATCAATTTTATATTTGTTGTTCTGGAAAACACCTTTTCTAACAATGGCATAAAAACAAGAAGCAAAACTATAGCAAGTGTACCGTTCAGTGCACTATAAAACAGATTATACTTAAACTGTAAACTGCTATAACTGTCAAAAAAATAAAACATTGTCACTATTACTATATTTGCCACAGCGATTTTGGCTCCAATATTTATAAAATCTGATCTTCTGCGAATATTTTGCGCATTGGCAACGGCAATAATACCACCACAAAGCATTACAAGAAAAATATCAAATCTCATATTATTTAGAATAGCTATAAATAAACTCAAGCATACAGCGTATAAAATTCCAACTCGCAGTGATAAAAGCATTGCAGCCATAAGAGAAAATGTGGCTACGGGAGACAAAAATGGAGAAGAATATTCTTTTAAAATTTGAAACATCAACATTGCAATGATAAAAAGCAAACACATTAAAACCACTGCATCATTATCTTTCGTCATCATTTTTTCCAAAGTACAAATTTGCCAGATGAAAAAAATTACGCTTAAAGTAGTAAAAATGGCAGTTGCAAACAAAGCCTTATAACTTATTCCAAACCCTATAACAATCATACAGTACACTGCTGCAACTGTAAAAATTAAAGGAATAAAAACAGGGATTTTGATTACTTTTGAGAATAAACTTTTAGATTCTCTTACAACAGGCCCTTTAGAGACATTGTTCCCAAGATCTCTTGCAATTTTTAAAAGAAATCCCCGCACACAAAATTTTATTTTTCCTAAAAAATTATTCATTAACTCCTCTTTAAATACAGCAATAGTAACTTAACTGCGTGCGGATACAGTGACTCAACTTTAAAATAACGGCAGAAAATAGACAAAGATAACAACAAAAAACATAAATCATTTCACCCTATATAATATTACCATTAGGATTAGGCGCAACGAAACAACATCAACTTTATAAGATTTTTTAACTTCGTCAAATAAACTCAGCAATGTTAGAGATGGTAACTAAATGAGAGCTTGTAACACGACACCTTATAATAACGGTGACACTTAAAGCTAGTCTTCTACTTATTTGACACAACAACACGTATCCCAAGTTCTTTTAGCTGTTTTTCGCCTACAGAAGCAGGAGCATCTGAAAGAGGATCAATAGCTTTCTGCATTTTTGGGAAAGCTATCACTTCTCTTATTGAGTCCTCGCCTGCAATAAGTGCACACATTCTGTCAAACCCCAATGCTAGGCCTCCATGTGGAGGAGCTCCGTATGTAAGCGCATCAAGCAAAAAACCAAACTTTTCTTTTGCAGATTTATCTGAAATATTTAAAATATCAAAAATCTTTTTTTGGACATCACTGTTGTGTATTCTTATTGAACCACCACCTAATTCTACCCCATTTAAAATAACGTCATAAGCTTTTGCTTTCGCTGTGCCCACATTCTCTTTTGCAAAGGATTTTACGTCCTTAGGTGCCGTAAAAGGATGATGCAATGTCTGCCATTTCTGTTCTTCTTTATTCCACTCCATAAGCGGAAAGTCGACAATCCACAAAAAATTAAACTTATTTTTATCTATAAGTCCTAATTTTTTGCCCATTTTAAGTCTTAATGCACCTAATCC
>JAISRA010000010.1 GCA_031273885.1 Endomicrobium sp. | reverse complement strand
ACTGCTTAAAGAAATCTCAAAAGTGCTTGAAAAACCTAGTATTTTTAGTTTTGAAAATGAAATAGAAACAGTGCCTGTAAGGGAATATATTTACGAGGCCGAATTTAAGGTTAATATTGGTAAAGATAAAATTTTTGTGGTTAGCGGTGCGAAAATTGAAACTCTTACGAAAATGACAAGATTTGGTGAAGATGAAGCATTAAGGCGTTATCAAAATATTCTTAAAAAAATGGGTTTGGAAACAGAGCTAAAAAAACTTGGGCAAAGTCTGGAGATACTGTTAGAATCGGAGATTTTGAATTTACATTTGAGAATTAAGACAAAGTACATTACATGAAGTCTAAATTTTATTGCTTTAAACAATTTTTACAAAATCTTGTACGCCTTTGTATAGTTTTGTAGGTTTTTTTCAAAGTGGCGTATTCTGCTTGAAGGTCTTTTATTTTAGCTTGCAAAAATTCTTACTGTGAAGAGTTTGTCATTTGCAATAAAATCCAATTATAAAAAATACAGTTTACTCTGGATTTATTGCCCACCGATATTATAGACCCACTGGTTTATTAGTTTTACTGTAAAAATGTCATATGTTTGTAAGTACAGTTAGTTCTTGCCAATGAAATTGGCTGTGCGATGGTCGCCGAAAGTGCTTGAAGCTCATATATTGCCAGCTCTATGCTTAAATTTTAAAGCCTCCTATCGAAAAAATCTGATAAAAATGTTCTATAACAAATGACGCATAAGACGTCGAATGTTAATTACGTAATTACTTTAGAATATATGTTGTGTGTTCAACTGAAGAAAATATAAACACAGTATGGCATGAAATTCGTTGAAGCGTAGAATATGAAACTTAAGCATCTAAACTTGTAAATGAAATCTTTATCGATCAATATCAAAACATTTTTTAATGTAGAAGAATAGAATATTTACAAAGTCAGAAAATATCAGATTAGAGACAACTTTAGAAGTATCGACCGTAATGTTTATTACAGCCCGATATTGAGAAATGTTATATAAAATTTTTCTTTAAAGAAAGAGACCTTACTATTATTTTTCTTGCAGATGTTTCATCATCTAAAATTGAGGAAATTACTACTCCCTACAAATGTAAAAAAATAATATTTTAAGAATTATAAATGAAATATTAAATTCAAAACCATCGGGCACAAAAATATCAATTTCAATAGCTTTCAGATTTTCATCATGAAAATTGAAAAAAATGAGAAAAAACTTTACAAAAATAAGCTTAGTTGAAATGGAAAATCCTGAAACAAAAAAACAATAATACTAACAGTTCTATCAAGTTCTACCATGTTATAATTAGAATCTTTTAGACAAAAGAGAAAATCTTGGATAAAGAGACAGGAAGAATATTTTTTAAAACAGCTATAATGCAAGTTTAAATACACATGAATATTATCTCATTTTTATGATTTTTTAAGTTATGATGAGCAGTCGACTAAAATTTTAGAAACTGTCACAATCCCAGTAAAAACTTTAGGTAGGATGGTAGATTACATAATTTTGATAGAGCAGTAGATTATTTGAAATTATAAAGCTTCTGTTAATAAAAAAACATCCAGATAAACAACCATGTAAACTTTAACAGTTGTTGTTGTAAATGGTAAAGGTAACATTAAAAGCGTAAACGGTATAATTTTTATTTTAGTTCTGTAAAAAAAAATGAGAATACCACTTTTGAAAATTACTATAAGAAATAAAAAAACTCATTTTATATGAAACGATATTTTATAAAAATGCATTATTTTATTAATTTTTAAAAATTTTATAAGCTTATAAAAAGATTATAAACGAAACACAATTCAATATTGAGAAAAATAGTTTTAATACCTCATAATATCTAATTTGTAAAGGTATAAATACAACAGGTTGCTTTTCTCTTATTATCAGATCATCTACAGCAATTTCAAATAGCGTACAAAATGTACCGTTTTGTAAAAATATTTGCAAAAAGAATCAAAAAAATAGATAATCTTACTAATTACTAATTTTAAGATAAAATAAGAGGGTGGATATTATGGAAAAGTGGAAGTGTTCTTTGTGTGGATATATTTTTGATACTGCTGTAGGTATTCAAGAAGACGGCATTGTTCCTGAAACTTCTTTTGAACAGCTTCCTAGTGACTGGACATGTCCTTTATGCGGTGCTCCAAAGTCTGCTTTTGACAGAGAGTAGCATAAAATATGAAACAGATATATTTGGATAATCAGTCGAATACTAAACTTGATAAAAGAGTTTTTGATGCGATGAAACCGTTTTTTGTAGAGTATTATGGGAATCCTCAACGTATTTACTCTTTAGGTTCTGTTTCTAAAGACGCTCTTGACGCAGCGAGGCAACAGGTTGCAGATTTCATTAATGCAGATTCTAAAGAGATTATTTTTACGTCTTGCGGAACTGAATCTAATAATTTGGCAATAAAAGGCATTGCATGTGCTTTACAAACCAGAGGGAAGCATATTATTGTTTCTGCAATTGAGCACCTTTCAGTTTTAAATTCTGTAAAAAGACTACAGAAAGAAGGATTTGAAGTAACCTATTTGCCTGTTGACACTAGAGGCAATATAAGTGGAGACGAACTTAAGAAAGCGTTGAGCAAAAATACAATTTTGGTATCTATTCAGTATGCAAATCCTGAAGTGGGGACAGTGCAAGATATAAAAAAATTAGTTTCTATAGTTAAAAATAGCAACGTTAATGATTTCGTTGTTTTTCATACCGATGCAGTTAGTGCTTGTGGTGCAATTCCTGTAGATATTAAAGATTTGAATATCGATGCCCTAAGTATTTCGGCTTCAGTTATGTACGGACCTAAAGGTGTGGCAGCTTTGTATCTTAAAAAAGGTGTAAAAATTAGTCAGCAAATGGATGGCGGTGTTCAGGAAAATTCTAAACGTGCTGGTACCGAAAATATTCCTGCTATCGTTGGTTTTGGCAAAGCCTGCGAAATCGCTAAGAAAGAATTTGTTAAAAATGCTGAAATTATTAAAAAGTTAGGAGATAAGCTTATTATTGAACTTCCAAAGAGAGTAGAATATATTTATTTAAACGGGATGAAAGAAAACCGTCTGCCGGGAAATATAAATTTTTCGATAGAATTTGTCGAAGGAGAAGCTCTGTTTTTACTTCTGGATGCCAAAGGTATCATGGCTGCAATCGGTTCTGCATGTGCCAATAAAAACCTTAAACTTTCACATGTTCTTGATGCTATGAATATAGATATTGCTGTCGGTCAAGGTTCTATTTTGTTTACTTTGTCAAAATTTAATACAGAAGAAGAGATTGATTATATTTTAGAAGAATTTCCTAAAATTGTTAAAAGACTAAGAGATATGTCGCCGTTATACTCGTATTTTGTACAAACAGGTGAGAGGAAAGTCACGGGGGCAGGTACAGACTTTTATGATCACAATCATAAGCATTTAGTATAGAGAAATAACGCGCCTGTATTTTTGGCGTATCAGTGATGGGTTCAGGTTAAACGATTTTGATATTTAAAGCTACAACTTTGAGAAATGAAAGCTTATATAACAGCAATTTGCTTCGTTTTGCTTCCAATCATTAGTATTCTTATTTTTTATATTTCGACTTAAACCCTAAGCTCTGAAGAGACAACTAATTGTGTGCTGTAACTTTGATGATCGTTAAGTGTTAGTTATTACTGTTGTCGGTGTAACAGAAATAGTAAAAATATTGGAGGGGGAAAATGGCGTTTTATTCGGAAAAAGTTATGGATCATTTCGCAAATCCGCGAAACATCGGAGAAATAAAAGATGCAGACGGTGTTGGTGAAGTTGGTAACCCAGTATGCGGTGATATGATGACTTTTTACATAAAAGTTAAAGATAATAAAATTGAAGATGTTAAATTTAAAACTTTTGGATGTGGTGCGGCAATAGCTGTTTCTTCTATAGTTTCAGAAATGGCGGTTGGCAAAACGCTCGATGAAGTCATGAATCTCACAAATGCAGATGTTGCAAAGGCTTTAGGCGGGCTTCCACCAAATAAAATGCATTGCTCAAATCTTGGAGCAGATGCATTGCATAGAGCAATTGAAAACTATAAGATTAAACAAGGAAAATAATATGCATAAAAATCAGAGCTGTTTATGTCCTCATTGTGAACTCGAATTAAAAAATGGCTGTATGAGTCCTAAGTTTTGCAGACCTTGCGGCATTAACGCAAAAAAAGATATGAAAGTGTCAGAGTATGCACCTAAATACGATAAGGTTCCTTTACATACACCTGAAAATAAGTAATATTCATATAAAGGAGATTTAATTATGGTAGCTAGATTAGTAAAAGATGGTGTTTATACAGTAGGGTCGATAGATTGGAATGAAAGGCGTTTTCACGGATATACGTATGTGACAAAAAGAGGTGTTACTTATAATTCTTATCTAATTCTCGATAAAAAAATAACATTGATTGATATGGTACGTAAAGGTTTTGAAAAAGAGTTGATAGATAATATAAAAACCGTTATAGAGCCATCAAAAATAGACACAATAATAATCAATCATATCGAACCGGATCATTCTGGTTCCTTTCCTGAAATATTAAAACTCTGTCCAAATGCAAAAATTTATGGCACAGAAAAAGCAAGGCAAGGACTTTTAAAATACTACGGAGTAAGCGGAGACTGGATTGCGGTAAAATCAGGACAGAGTTTAAATATCGGCGTAAGAACTTTAGATTTTATAGACGTTCCGATGATACACTGGCCTGACAGTATGTTTACGTATTCGGGTTACGATAAGATTTTATTTTCAAATGATGGTTTTGGTCAGCATTATGCTACAAATGAAATTTTTGATGATGAAGTTAATTTTGCCGCTCTGATGGATGAAGCTCAAAAATATTATGCAAATATACTTTGGCCTTTCAGTGCACTCGTTTCTTCAAAAATTGCCGCAATAAATAAATTAAATAATGGTATTGAACTTATTGCTCCAAGTCATGGACTTGTATGGCGCAAGCATATATCTGAAATTATGCAAAAATATTTGTACTGGTCGTCACATTCATGTAAAAATAGAGTTGCTGTTGTCTACGAAACAATGTGGGAGTCTACCGAAAAAATGGCGAGAAAGATTGTCGAGGGAGTAACCTCAGAAGGTGTTGATGCTGTTTTGTTTGACGTAACAAAAAATGACAGAACAGACATTGCTTCGTATATGCTTGACACTAAAGGCTGGATTTTTGGATCGTCAACTCATAATAGTGAGATGCTACCTGCAATGGCGGGTTTTTTACATTTCCTTAAAGGATCAAAAGCTAAAAAGCGTAAATCTTTTGCATTTGGCTCTTATGGTTGGAGTGGCGAGGCAATTAAAGATATTGAAGACACAGTTTCCAACGTTACATCGTTTGATTCGTCATTAAGAGTCATTTTTAATCCTACTGATGGAGAATTGAATAAATGTTTTGAGGCAGGTAAAGCTTTTGCTTTAAAAATAAAGAACGAAAAGTAGATTTTTTCGGTTATTATTTGTAACTTAATTTAAAATATATAATAATGTGTTAATTAAATTTTTAAATTTAGGAGGAAGTGTGTTATGAAAGGATTAGTGTGTAAAGTTTGCGGATACGTCGCGTTAGATGGAAAGAAAGATTGGTGCCCTGTTTGTCATTTAGAGAATGTGTTTGAGGAAAAAGAGGATGCTTATAAACTGCCGGATTTTAAAGTAGTTTTCGGTACTGGTGAAACAGAAAAAAAACATGTGCCGATGTTCACAATAGTTCAAGAATGTGGTCTATTTCAAGATACTGGTTGTATAGATGTTCATGTAAAAGTTGGGGAAATAGCTCATCCTACATTATCGGAGCATCATATAACAGAGATAGTTTTTTATATTGATAATAAATTTGTATCAAAGATTATACTTACAGCTAATATAAATCCTTCTGCAGTTATTCATTTAAATAGTAAGACAAAAGGCAAGGTTCAAGTTATAGGAAATTGCAATATTCATGGTCGGTGGTTTAATGAAGTGGAAATAAAATAGTGTATTTGACTGTACATGAATATTGATTTAGAAAGGAGGAGTTTAGTATATGGTAAAATCGATTAAGGGAACAAGAACAGAGAAATATTTGTTGGGGTCATTTGCAGGAGAATCACAAGCAAGAATGAGATATACTTATTTTGCTGCAAAAGCAAGGAAAGAAGGATTTGAACAAATTGCTGCAGTTTTTGCAGAAACTGCTGATAATGAAAAAGAACATGCAGAAAGATTTTTCAATTTTTTGGAAGGCGGCTCTCTTGAAATTATTGGAACTTTTCCTGCAGGAATTGTCAGTACTACCATTGAGAATTTAAGATTTTCAGCGGAAGGGGAGTACGAGGAATATACAAAAGTTTATCCAAATGCGACAAAGGTAGCTGATGAAGAGGGCTTTCCTGAAATAGCTGAATGTTTTAGAAAAATTTGTGTAGCTGAACAACATCATGAATCAAGATATTCAAAACTTTTAGATAATCTTAGAAATGACAGGGTTTTCAAAAAAGATGTAGCTATAAAATGGAAATGTCGCAACTGTGGATATGTATATGAAAGTAAGGAAGCTTTGAATAAATGTCCGGCGTGTTTACATACTAAATCTTACATGGAAAAGTTGGTTGATAATTTCTAATCAGACTTTATAAAGCAATATTTAAAGAGCCGGCTTTATTCCGACTCTTTAAATATTTGCAAAAGTATAAAGTATGCACAAAAAACTATTTGATAATGTCAAAATATTTTTAAGTCTAGCAAATTAAAATATTTCATAAAAATATCTACCCTTAAACTTCAGCAATGAATCGTTTATCATCTCTTTGTTGCTTCGTACATAATTATAGATGCAGCGATGGCAACATTTAAAGATTCAGACCTGCCAGGCATATATATTTTAACAAGCTCATCCGCCAAATCTTCTGTTTCACTTTTCAGTCCATTTGCTTCATTCCCTATTATAAAAGCTTTTTTGCTTGGGAATTTAATGTCATTTAAATATTTCTCCCCTTTTATAGACGCTGCAAAAATAGTAATTTTCTCCTTTTTCATTATGTTTAAAGTGTCCTCAATATTAATATCGTTTATTACAGGTAAATGAAATATCGAACCCATTGTGGCTCTTAAAGTTTTCTCAGAATAGATATCAGCACTCCCTTTTGACACAAACACGGCTTTGGCCGCAAATGAGTTTGCAGAACGTATAATCGTTCCAAGATTTCCTGGATCTTGAATGTTTTCTAAGATTATAAATAATCCACGTGTTTTAACAATTTTTTTAACGTTATATTGCTTTTTTTTTACAACAGCCATTATTCCTTGAGGAGATTGTGTTGATACTAACTTATTGAATAAATTCTCGGAAAGAACTATAACATTTGTAAAATTCTTAATTTTAATAGTGTTTTTATGTTTTTCAGAGATAAAAATTTGTTTTATATGCCAGTATTTTGAAATTTCTTTGACTTGTTTTTTGCCCTCAACAATAAAAAGATTATTTTTATCACGAAATTTTTTATCCTGCAGTTGAAGTGTTTCTTTAAATATTTGATTCCTAATACTTTCAATTTTCATTCTTAAATTTTATCATATTATTTATAGAAGAAAAAAAATGTGATTTATACCGTAAATTAAAAATTTAAGTTTAGGTAAGATTAAGATAGATTTTAATTTCTATATAGAATGATCCTCAATAGATACAATAGAAAACAAATAGAGCAAAAGTTATAATTCAATAAAAATAGCTTAAATATGCCGAAGATTATTTGTACTTTATACTGGTACTGGTAACAGATTAATTAGTATAACCCCTAGCTTCGCCTACGAACAAGTAGGTGCAACACATTGTTGTCAATGCTTAAAGGGGTTGCAAAAGTAAACAGAAAATACTATAACACAATACTATAAACTGTGCTATATTATAGTAGCCGGTGTGTAGAGTTAGTATTTTTTCGTTTGTATCTATCGCAGTCATAAACACATTCATTAATATAAAATATAAAAAAGGAGAATATAATGAGTAAATTTGAACTCAAAAAAATTCCACAATGGCAGAATCTTGAGAAGAATTATAATGAAGTCAAAAATCTTCATTTAAGGGATCTATTTAAAGATAAAAATAGATTCAATGAGTTTTCTATACGTGATACTAACATAGGAATAACTTTTGATTATTCAAAAAATATTATAACTTCGGATACTTTTAAACTTTTAATGGATTTTGCAAAAGCCGCACGAGTAAACGGGTGGGCAAAAAAAATGTTTTTAGGTGAAAAAATAAATTGGACTCAGAAAATACCTGCTTTGCATACAGCCTTAAGAAATAGAAGTGAAAGTCCCATTTATGTTGATGGGAACAATGTAATGCCTGAAATTAATGCAGTTCTTGCAAAAATGGAAAAATTCAGTAATGATTTAAGAAACGGAAAATGGCTTGGCGCAACTGGTAAGAAAATTACAGATGTTGTAAATATAGGTATAGGCGGTTCTGATTTAGGGCCCAGAATGGTTTGCGAAGCATTAAGGTATTATGCGAATGACGGCCCCAATATTTATTTTGTTTCTAATATCGATGTTGCAGATATGTACAATGTATTAAAAAAGTTAAAACCAGAAAATACACTTTTTATAGTTGCTTCAAAAACTTTTACGACAACTGAAACAATTACTAACGCGCTAACTGCAAGGAATTGGGTTACAGAAAAGCTCGGTGATAAAGCTGTTGTAAACCATTTTGTTGCGCTTTCCACAAACACAAAAAAAGTGTCTGAGTTCGGTATTGATAAAAATAATATGTTTGAATTCTGGGATTTTGTTGGTGGCAGATATTCTCTCTGGTCGGCAATAGGATTGTCGATTGCTTGTTTTATAGGCTTTGATAAATTTTTGGAACTTTTAGACGGCGCTCACTATGTGGATGAACATTTTTTAAATGCTCCTTACGAAGAGAATATACCAATAATTATGGCTGTTTTAGGAATTTGGTACAATAACTTTTTTGGGGCTTCAACACATGCTGTTTTACCTTATAGTCACTATTTACATAGATTCCCGGCATATTTGCAGCAGGGAGATATGGAGAGTAACGGTAAAACTGTAAATTTTGAAGGTGATAGGGTTGACTATGAGACAGGGCCTATAATCTGGGGTGAGCCCGGAACAAATGGACAACATTCTTTTTATCAGTTTATTCATCAAGGAACAAAATTCATTCCTTGTGATTTTATAGGTTTTATAAAACCAATGCAAAAAGTTGGCGATCATCACGAAAAACTTATGGCAAATTATTTTGCTCAAACTGAAGCTTTGGCTTTTGGTCTTACCAAGGATCAAGTTGTTGAAAATCTTAAAGAAATGGGGCATTCTCTCAATGAGATAGAGATTTTAGCTCCACATCAAGTGTATGAAGGAAATAAACCTACAAACAGTATCTTAATTGATAGCCTTACACCTAAAACCTTAGGTGCGTTAATTGCGCTTTACGAACATAAAATATTCACTCAAGGCATTATGTGGCGTGTTAACAGTTTTGATCAGTGGGGAGTAGGGCTTGGAAAAGTCTTGGCAAACGTTATTTTACCTGAACTTAAAGAGCAGGCAAATAATAAACATGACAGTTCAACAGAGAATTTAATAAAAATTTTTAAAGCGAATCAAAAATAAATATGTATGAAAAAATATATATTGGATTTAACAAATGCAAAACTTAAAACGGCAGTAAAATCTGTAATAAAGCAAGATTATAGAATCAGTCAAATGATAGAGTGGATTTATGTAAAAAAAGTCGCTTCTTTTGAAGAATTTACAAATATATCAAAAAAGTTAAGAGAAAAACTTGAAAAAAGGTTTCTGTTAAGAGCTTTAAAAATAGTAAAAAAAGAAAAATCTTTAATTGACAGTACAATAAGATATACTTTTAAAACCATAGATAAAAAATATTTTTTTGCGGTTTTTTTGCATATGAAAGGAAAAAGTTCAGTATGTATTTCGTCTCAGATTGGATGTCCGGTAATGTGTGCGTTCTGTTCTTCCGGTAAAGTTAGACTTGTCAGAAATTTAACCAGAGGAGAGATACTAGAACAGATTTTACAGATTGAAAACGACACCAAAGAAAAAATTTCTAGTGTATTGTTTATGGGTATGGGAGAGCCTACTCTTAATTTTAACAATATTAGTTCTGTTTTAGATTCGCTTTTGTCAAATAAAGGGTTTGCAATAGGCAAAAGACATATAACTCTTTCAAGCGTAGGTGTTGTGCCTGCGATAAAAAAACTTGCGGACAATAATTTTGGTATTCGCCTTGCAATTTCTTTGCATGCTGTTAGTGATGAACAAAGAAAAAGATTAATTCCAAACAATTTTGGTTTTAGTATAGAAAATATATTGAATGCCGGTAGGTATT
>JAISRA010000004.1 GCA_031273885.1 Endomicrobium sp. | reverse complement strand
TTCTCCTCTTAAGCCTTTAAGTTTTGAAAATGATATTTTCACTTTAGAAGTACCCAATATTTATTTTTCGCAGTGGATAGAAAACAACCAACAAAAAAGCATTGAGCATACTTTGTCGAATTCTTGTGGTCGACAAATCATTTTAACATTAAAACCACAGCAGGATGTCTTGCCTATAATCAAAAAAGTTGAAGATACTCCGGAACATATAGATATCCCTTCGCAGACAATTCAAAAAGACCAGATAAATCCTAAATATATTTTTTCAGGTTTTGTTATAGGTGCTTCAAATAGATTTGCCCATGGATGTGCTGAAGCAGTGGCAAAAAATCCGGGAGAACAATTTAACCCTATGTTTATGTATAGTGGAGTAGGTCTTGGCAAGACGCATTTGCTTCACGCTATAGGCAATTACATAAAGCAAATCACTCCAAATTTAAAAATTCTTTACGTTACGTGCGAAAAGTTTGTTACAGAATTCATAGAATCTATACGTTTTGACAAAATATCATCTTTTAAAAATAAATATAGAAATTTAGACTGTTTACTAATCGATGATATACAGTTCTTGATGGGCAAGGAAAGCTCACAAGAAGAATTCTTTCACATGTTTAATAATCTTTTTCACTCAAAAAAACAAGTAGTTATTTCCTCCGATAGACCTCCAAAGGAACTTGAGGGCGTTGAAGAAAGACTTATTTCAAGATTTGAATGGGGTATTATAGCAGACATACAGCCTCCGGATTTAGAAACAAGAATAGCAATTTTACGTAAAAAAGCTGAAGAAGAAAAAATATACGTACCTGATGATGTTATCCTTCATGTAGCAACGCATGTTAAATCAAACATAAGGCAACTTGAAGGCTCTCTTTTAAGAATAACTGCATTCTCCTTATTTACACGTATTCCATTAACTGTAGACTCTGTACATAAAATGCTTAAAGATATTATCAAAACTGATGATTCCTCATCGATAACTATAGGAGATATACAAAAGATTGTAGCTGATAATTTTAATATTGATGTGAAAGATATGAAATCTAAACGTAGAACAGATGCAATTGCGTTTCCTAGACAAATTGCTATGTATTTAGCAAGAATGCTCAGTGATGAGCTTTCCACAAGCGCTATTGGCAAGGCTTTTGGTGGGAGAGATCATTCCACTGTTATGCACGCTTGCAACAAAATAAAAGAAAAGATGGATTCAGATCCATATTTTAACGCAAAAATTAACCAAATAATCAAAAAAATCCGTAACGCAGATTAATACCACACCTACAAAAATCCAAACTATCATAATATGTATTATAATATGATAACATTTGGAAAATTTGTATAATGTCTAAGCTAGTTAATACTGAGAATAACTTTATTGTTTTATCAATATGGTTATGATTATCGGATTTTTTAAATTTTACTTGATAAATATATTCTTTTGAAGCTACATAAAACTTATACTCAATATAAAGGATATTATAACTATTATTAAAAACATCTCAAGAAAATTAGAGGAGAGTAAATGAAAGTACTTTGTGGAAAAGAAGAACTAATAAGAGGAATACAAACAATATCTCCTATAGTATCATCTAGAAGTACACTTCCCGTATTATCAAATTTCTTATTTGAAACAAAGGGTAATAAAATAAAACTTTCTTCTACGGACTTAGAAATAGCTGTACAATGCTATGTTAAAAGTGAAATAATAGAAGAAGGAGGTATTACTATACCTGCAAAAAGATTTGCAGATATTATCAAGGAATTGTCTACAGAAGAAGAAATAGAAATCAAAGTTAATGAAATGAACCAGATTAACATTAAATCAGGCAGGTCAAAATTTAATCTTATGGGAATTTCACAAACAGAATATCCTGTAATACCAGAATTTCCTAAAAACAACAACCTTATTATTAAGAGAGAACTCTTTACTTCAATGCTTAGAAAAACTATTTTTGCAGCATCTAGAGATTCTCAGAGATACGTTTTAAACGGTGTATATTTCATTGTAGAATACAATAAACTTAAAATGGTGGCTACAGATGGCAGAAGACTTGCATATGTTAATGCGGATGAAATTGAAGCTGAATTTAAAGAAAAAGCTATAATCCCTATTAAAGCTATAACTGATATATTAAGGTTACTTTCTACAGATATAGAAGCAGAAACATTAAAAGTAGGCATTACAGACAACCAAATGGCTATAGAAATAGAGGATATAACATTTTTTTCTACCCTAATAGAAGGAATTTTTCCTAATTATGAGCAGGTAATCCCACAAGCATCTGATTTTAAAATAAAATTAAGTGTAAAAGACACACTCACAGCGGTAAAACAAATGGCTCTTTTAACAAATGATAAATTATCATCAGACAGATCAGCAGCGGTAAAATTCAATTTTGATTCTAATATTTTAAAAATTTCTGCTTCAACAGCGGGAGTTGGCTCGGGTGAAGTTGAACTGGAAATAGATTACAAAGGTGAATCTTTAGAAATAAACTTCAATCCTATTTTTATAAAAGAAGTTTTACAGCACATCAATGAGAATTATGCGATATTTGAGTTTAAAAATTCGTTAAATCCCGCAACAATAATTCCTGAAACAGATAAGAATTATCTTTGTGTTGTGATGCCAATGAGAGTTTAAACATGCCATGGACTCAAGTTGGCAAAATAATCAATTTATTAAGAAAACAGTTAGGGTTGGAAGAAGAATTTTTTATTATAGAAAAAGTTTTTAAAAAAGAAATTGGCATCGATGGAGTCGAGATAATAGGTTATAGAAACGGTACTATTTTTTCAAAAACTATAAGTTCGGTGGTAAGTTGTGAAATCACGGTTCGTAAAAAAGAAATACTAAAGAAATTAAATCAATACATTGGCAATTCGAAAATAAAAAATATAAAAATAAAAATAGAAGAATGACATCAATGTACTCTCAACAATTAAAAGATTCGTTAAAAAGAGGAGCTTTCATGGCAAATGGAGAAACTAACGAAGGTTCTAAAAAAGGCAGTTATAATGCATCTAATATTCAAATTTTAGAGGGATTAGAAGCGGTGCGTAAAAGACCTGCTATGTATATCGGATCTACAGGCAGTCAAGGGCTTCATCACTTAGTTTATGAAGTTGTTGATAACGCCATAGACGAAGTTCTTGTCGGCTATTGCAAAAACATTGATGTTGCTATCCACATGGACAATTCTATAACAGTGTTTGATGATGGTCGCGGTATACCTGTAGAGCCTCATCCAGATCAAAAATTTAAAGGCGTGTCTGCCTTGGAAATAGTACTTACAAAACTGCATGCAGGTGGTAAATTTGATAAAAATTCTTATAAAG
>JAISRA010000121.1 GCA_031273885.1 Endomicrobium sp. | reverse complement strand
ATAGAGCTAATAATGCCTGTAGCGATGGAAACGCAGTTGCGATTTGCGATTAGAGAGGGTGGGAGAACGGTAGGCTCAGGTGTTGTCACTGAAATCATTGAGTAATGCAGTGAATTGCGTGATGACGACGGGTGAAGAAATTATAAAGCTTACTCACTCACTCTGTTCGTTTTGAAAGAAATATAATAATAATAGCATATAAATGATATGTGATTGGAGAATTAAAAAAATATGGTGGAAAGAGTTATTATAACTATGGCATGTAGCGTATGCAAAGACAGAAATTTTCATTTCGACAAAAGTAAAAAGTCGGGGAAAATGCTTATATTGAAAAAGTTTTGTAGAAATTGTGGCAGGCACACTGAACACAAAGAGACAAAGTAGTTTAATAAGGAATATACCGGGGGCATAAGCTAACGGTAAACTGTTGGTCTCCAAAACCAGCTTTGGAGGTTCGAGTCCTTCTGTCCCCGCTTTTGAATGATATTGTGTGTTAATGAAGGTATAAAATGAATTTAATTAAAAGCACTACACAGTTTTTTAAGGGATCATATTACGAACTTTCAAAGGTCGTATGGTTTGGCAAGAAGGAAGTCGTTGGAACTACCATAGTTGTGGTAATTTTTGTTATTATTATGTCTACCTTCGTGTGTATTGTTGACTCACTTTTGGGTACGCTTGTGAGCATTATATTATAGGCTGGGGTAAAAAAATGGCAAATCAATGGTATGTTGTTCATACTTATTCAGGGCACGAGGAGAAGGTAAAAAAGAGTTTAGAGATGGCTGTTGCAAATTTAAATATGCATGCCGTTATTTCGCAAATACTTGTTCCTACTGAAGAAGTGGTTGAAGTGAAAAAAAATAAAAAAAAAATAAAAAAAAGAAAATTTTATCCGGGATATGTTTTTGTTGAGATGATTGTGAATAATAGAACTTACTGGCTTGTAAGAAATACTGCAGGAGTCACAGGTTTTCTGGGCGGTGTAAAGCCTGTTCCGATGGCACAGGATGAAGTTGACAATCTCCTTAACACTATTGTTAATCCCGATGTTTCTAAGCCTAGACCAGCAATATCGTTCAAGAAAGAAGAGAGTGTTCGTATTATAGAAGGACCGTTTAAACATTTCATCGGTATGGTTGAAGAAATCAATCAGGAAAGAGGAAAACTTAGGGTTATGGTTACGATATTTGGACGACCCACTCCTGTGGAACTTGATTTCTTGCAAGTTGAAAAAATATAAAATCTTATAGTCGAGTTTGTACTAGCATAATAGGTTATTAATAGGTTATATAGTAATTATCTTTCTGTAGTTTGTAAGTTTGTTGAGTGTGATAGGTTAAACTTAAACAGGAGTAATACAAAATGGCTTTAAAAAAAGTAAAAGCAATGATTAAATTACAAATCCCGGCAAATGGAGCAAATCCCGCACCGCCAGTAGGACCAGCGTTAGGACAGCAGGGTGTAAATATTATGGATTTTTGCAAACAGTTCAATGAAAGAACAAAAGCGATGGAAAAAGGTATGACAATACCTGTTGTTATGACGGTATTCGAAGATAGATCGTTTACTTTTATAACAAAAATGCCTCCGGTTCCGATTTTAATAAAAAAAGCTGCCGGCGTTGCAAAAGCTTCGGGAGTTCCAAACAGAAATAAGGTAGGGAAAATTACTACAACTCAAGTAGTAGAAATAGCTAAACAGAAAATGCCGGATTTGAATGCAAACGGCAACTTAGATGCTGCAAAGCTTATGGTTGAAGGAACTGCAAAAAGTATGGGTATCGATATAGTCAAATAGTTATTGTGTGTATGATGTGTCGTCTTTTTTTTTGAATAGTTATGCTTAAATTATTAAAAACCTTTAATGCGTCTGCGCAATAAATTATTTGAAAACAGAGGAATGGAGTGTGGGAATTGGTTTATATTAGGCATGCAAGCCACATAGGAGCAAAAAAATGAGTAGAAGATTAAACGAATTGGTAAAATTAGTTGATAGGGATAAAATTTATACGGTAGAAGAAGCATCAGCTCTTGTGATAGAAACAGCAAAAGCAAGATTTGATGAAACAGTTGAGCTTCATATTAGGCTTGGGATTGATCCTAGAAAAAGTGATCAGATAGTGAGGGAGACAATCTCTCTTCCTCATGGTATCGGTAAGACGAGAAAAATTGCGGTATTGGCAAAAGGCGAAAAACAGAAAGAAGCCGAAACAGCGGGTGCCGACATTGTAGGTTTCGATGATTTGATTGAAAATATATCAAAGGGTAATCTTGATTTTGATTTTTTAATTGCAACGCCTGACACGATGAAAGATTTAAGCAAAGTTGCCAAAATTCTTGGTCCTAGAGGTCTTATGCCAAACCCGAAATCAGGAACTGTAACATTTGATATAGCTACAACAGTTTTGGAACTTAAGAAAGGAAGAGTTGAATATAAGAATGATTCTTTTGGAATTATTCACGTTCCAGTAGGGAAAGTGTCTTTTGAAAAAGATAAGATTGCAGATAATATAAAAGTTTTGATTGGGGCTGTTACGAAAGCAAAACCTGCAAGTGCCAAGGGTCGATATATAAGAAGTATTTCCGTTTCATCAACTATGGGTCCCGGTATATTTGTCGAACATATAGTATAAGTTGCTTTTCAAATAGTTTTTTATTCAAAGGGCGGCTATATAAAGGTCGCCTTTTATTTTTTTTGTTGCAGAATTTATTATAAAATGAACAAAATAGAAGAGATAAAAATTTTACTTGATCCTATTGCCAAAATATCAAGTATTGAAATAGTTGACATTCAGTACGTTAAAGAGAATGGTGTTTGGATACTTAGGATTTTTATTGATAAGGATGGTGGCGTAACGATAAGTGATTGTGAAAATATAAGTAATGTTTTTGGTGTTATTCTGGACGAAAGCAATGTGTTAAAAAATTCTTATTATATATTAGAAATCTCATCCCCGGGACTTAACAGAGTCCTTAAAAAAAAAGAAAGTTTTAAACGTTTTATAGGAAGCGTAGTGAGAATTCAAACTTTTGAGCTGATCAACAACCAGAGAAATTTTTTAGGCAAGCTTTTAGATTTCAAAAACAATAAGCTAAAAATAGATGACGTGACTAACGGAATAGTGGGAATTAAGTTTTTGAATATAAAGAAAGCAAATGTAGTTACAGATCATTCCATTTAGGAGGATAAAATGGCAGAAAAGGGCGAGCTTTTGATAGCTCTCGAGCAGATTGAAAAAGATAAAAAGATTAAGAGAGAAGATATTTTAGCAGTAATAGAAAATGCTCTTATATCAGCATATAAGAAACATGTTGGCAGAAACGTTAATGTTGAAGCCAAAGTTGATCCTGAGACGGGCGAAATGGTTGCAAGTGTAATAAAAATTGTTGTTAAAGATGTTGTAAATCCTCTCTTAGAAATCCGTGCCCAAGACGCAAAGAAACTCGGAAAAAATTCCGAGATAGGCGCTGAAGTGAAAATACCTCTTGATACGCAGGATTTTTCACGTATTGCGGCGCAAACAGCCAAACAGGTTATAGTTCAAAAAATTAGGGGTTCCGAAAGAGATTCTCTGTTTGAGGAAATGAAAGAAAAAGTCGGACAAATTGTAAACGGTGATATATATCGCATAACAAATGGAAATTTTATAGTAGACCTTGGTAAAACTGAAGCTATTCTTCCGGGCAGTGAGCAGGTCTTTAAAGAGAAATTTAGTATTGGGCAGCATATAAAAGCAGTGATTATAAAAGTTGAAAAAAATGCTAAAGGTTTCGGTATTGTTTTATCAAGAGCAAGTACCAAACTTGTAAAAAGGCTTTTTGAACTGGAAGTTCCTGAAATTTATGAAAAAATTGTAGAGATAGTAGACGTTGTGAGAGAGCCAGGAACGAGAACAAAAATAGTCGTGTTGTCTCACAATCCTAAAGTTGATCCTGTTGGGGCGTGTGTAGGTGTAAAAGGTGCGAGAGTTAAACCTATTATCGATGAATTGAGAGGGGAAAGAATCGATTTGGTGCCGTATTCTCAGGATCCGATAAAATATATATCAGGAGCTTTATCTCCTGCAAAAGTTAATTCTGTAATTATAATTTCTGAAAATGAAAAAAAGGCAGAAGTATTGGTAACCGACGATATGTTGTCATTGGCTATCGGTAAAAATGGACATAATGTAAAGCTTGCAGCAAAACTTACCGGATGGCACATTGATGTCAAGTCTGAAGGACAGAGAAAATATGAAAACGAAATGAGAATCTGGAAGCAGCCCGAGTCTCTTGAAAAACTTGAACATCTTGATGAAAAAACAATAGAAACACTTGTAAAAGCAGGACTTACAGATATAGAAAAATTAACATCGTTTACAGTTGACGATCTTACTGCTGTGTCCGGTATAGATCTTGAAACGGCCGAAAAAATTATTGAATCGGTGAGAAAAAACTTGGAGCGTTAATTTTCTTATAGCTAATCTAAGTTGCTATGCCAATAAATAAGTAGGAGTGTTTATGCCATTAAAAAAAACTAGTAAATCAAAAGATTCTAAAGAAAAGCTTATAAAGAAGAAAGCAGTGCCATCTGCCAAAACGAAAGATGGTTCAGTCAGAAAAACAGTAAAAAAAATTGTTGATTTAATCGATAAAAAAACAGAATCAAAATCTAACATAAAATTTTTTAAAACAAAGACGGTAATGTCTAAGTCTGCTGAAAAGAAAACCGTCAAGAAAATTGATATGAAGGAAGAAAAGAAGCTTTACGTAGAACATATAAGCGAAGAAAAACCCGCTGTAGAAAAAGAAAAACATAAAAAAGAAGAAGTGGTGTCAAAGAAACAAGATACTATTGTTGCCCAACCTTTGCGGACTGTTGCAAAAGTAGCAGTTGATGTTGATGCCAGAAAACAAAAAAAAGAATCTATTTCTTCGTCACTTACAAAGGTTAAGATTGTTGTTGAGAGTCAAAATTCAAAACAACCTAAGCAAAATATAATAGAACAAAAACAGTATATTCCGAATATAACATCTGAAAAAATTATTATGAGAACAGAAACATTTAAATCTGATGAAACGACTAAAAATAAATTAAAAAGCGTAATTTTAATAAATGAGCTAATAACGGTAAGAGAGCTTGCCGAGAAAATGAAGCTTAGAGTTAGCGATGTCCTAAAAAAACTCCTTTCGATGGGAAGTCTTGCTACTATTAATCAAAGACTAGATACAGATACGGCTACTCTTTTAGCAAATGAGTTTGGTTATGATGCTAAAATGAATTCGATTTATTCTGAAGAAAAAATAATAATTGTTGAGGAAGAACCGTCAAAATTGAAACAGCGTTCTCCTGTAGTTACTATAATGGGACATGTTGATCACGGCAAAACTTCTCTTTTAGATGCTATAAGAAGCAGTAATGTTGTTGCTGGAGAACATGGTGGAATTACGCAGCATATCGGAGCGTATAGAGTTAAAACATCAAACGGGCAGTATATTTCGTTTTTAGATACTCCAGGACATGAAGTTTTTACAGCAATGCGTTCCAGAGGAGCACAGATTACAGATATAGTCGTGCTTGTTGTTTCAGTAGCTGACGGTGTAATGCCTCAGACTATTGAAGCCATAAACCATGCAAAGGCTGCGAATGTATCTATTATCGTTGCAATAAATAAAATAGATTTGCAACCAGATTCGCAAAAAATAAGACAGGAATTAAGCAATTATGGTCTCGTACCTGAAGAATGGGGTGGTGACACAATAATGGTTGATGTTTCTGCAAGACAGAAAACTAACATTGACTCACTGCTTGAAATGATTTTGCTTAAAGCTGAAATGATGGAACTTAAAGCAAATCCTGATAAAAATGCGGAGGGAATAGTTATAGAGGCGAAACTCGATTCGCGTAAAGGTACTGTTGCAACACTTTTGGTACAGAGCGGTACTTTGAAAGTTGGCGATAATTTAGTTATAGGAACAACGTATGGTAAAATAAGAGCAATAACTGATGAATACGGAAAAAGACTTAATGCGGCTCTCCCAAGTACTCCAGTTGGAGTTTTGGGTATTAATGAGCCTCCACAGACCGGAGATAAATTTACAGCGGTTGAACATGAATCACAGGCTAGAGAAATTGCTCAATCCAGAAAAGAAAAAGCTAGAGAAGCTTCTTTAAAACCAAGACATCATTTATCTCTTGCCGATATCAGCATAGGACGGGCAAAAGATTTGAGAATAATATTGAAAGCTGATGTTCAGGGATCTTTAGGTGCGTTAAGTGATGCCTTGGAAAGACTTTCTACGCCTGAGATAAGTTTGAAAATATTGCATAGAGGAGCAGGTGCGATTACGGAATCGGATGTTGCTTTGGCTGTTGTATCAGATGCTTTGATAGTTGGTTTTAATTTGCGTCCTGACGCTGCAGTTGAAAAACTCGCGGAAACTGAAAAGGTAAATATCAATGTCTATAGAATTATTTATGATTTAATTACAGATGTTAGAGCAGCAATGGAAGGTTTGCTTGATCCGGATATGAAAGAAAAAATACTTGGCAAGGCTGTTGGAAAGCATGTATTTAAACTCTCGAGTCACGGAACTATTTCCGGCTGTTTTGTTACTGACGGTAAAATACAAAAGGGTGCAAAAGTAAGACTTTTGAGAGATAATGTCATTATTTTTGAAGGCAATATCTCTTCGTTGAAAAGATTTAAGGACGATCTGAGAGAAGTTGAAAAAGGTTATGAATGCGGCATTGGCTTAGAAAATTTTTCAGATATAAAAGTTGGTGATATAATTGAAAATTTTACTACGGAAAAAGTTGCTAGAAAATTAGATAGTTGAATATCTCAAAATCGCCAATCTTGCGAATAAGTGGATGTGACAGTTGTTAAATAGAGGTGAATAAAATGCCATTGTCATACAAAAGATCTATTAGAGTAGGAGAACTTATACAACAAACTGTGTCAGAAGTAGTGAGAGAAATAAGGGATTTAGACTCAATTTTTGTTACGGTTTCAGGTGTAAAGCTTACTGATGATTTGCTGAGCTGCAGAATTTATTATTCTGTTTTTGGTTCAGCAAAAGATAAAAAAAAGACAGTTGAAATTTTTAAAAAAAAGACAAAAGAAGTTAGGCATCAGTTGGCATTGCGTTTAAATTTAAGGCGTACTCCCACAATATTTTTTGTTTATGACGATACTAACGAAAACGCTGCAAAAGTATTTGATATACTAAAAAGAATAGAAGAAGAGAAAAAATGATTTTATTTTTTATTTCTGTTTTATTACACGCATGGTTATTTACATTTGTCAGCAAACTTTATTACCATAAACAGTGTGTAGACGGCTATAATACAAAATGAAAATCTGTAAAGAAAACTTTTGTTATTTTGAGCAAATTTATATAGTAATAAATTTATGTCGTTAATATGTACTATTTTAGGATAATGCTAGCAACAATGACCAGAAAAATTAAAGTTAATTTATATGATTTAGAGAAGATTTCAGAAATATCTAAAATAATTAAGCAATCGAAGACGTTTTTTATTGCTGGTCACGTAAAGCCTGACGGTGATAGTCTTGGTTCGGCTTTGGCCATAGCCTCTGTTTTAAATAGGAGCGGTAAGAAGGTTTGTGTTTGTTGTACTGATGAGGTTCCAGATTTTTTAAAATTTCTTAAAGGCTCAGACAAAGTAAAAAAATTAGTAGAAAAGACTGATATTTTTGACTGTGCCATAATACTGGAATCTGTAAATTTTTCTAGAATGGGTGATATAATTGTGCCTAAACAAGTGAAAAAAATAATAAATATAGATCATCATTTAACATATACAAAATTTGGTGATGTAAATTATATTGCTCCATCTTCTGCGTCGACGGCAGAGCTTGTATTAAATATTTTTGAATATATGAAGATTAAGCTTACAAAAAACGAAGCTGAAAGTCTTTATACAGGTATCTTAACTGATACGGGGTGTTTTCAGCAAATAAATACTACTCCAAATTCACATATTGCTTGTGCAAAGCTTATGGAGTATGGTGTTGATATAAATGAAATTTATAAAAAGGTTTATGAAAACAATTCTATAAACGCATTAAAATTTCGAGGACTTGCTCTATGTGGTATAAAAACAATTCTCAATGGTCAAGTTGCTTATATTGTTTTAACAAAAGATATGTTTAAAAAAAGCGGTGCAAATTATGGCGATTCTAACGGAGTTGTAAATTATACTTTAGGAATAAATGGTGTAAAAGTTGGATGTGTTTTTAGAGAAATAGATAAAAAAACTACTAAAGTCAGTTGTCGTTCTGTAAAAACTGTTGATATTTTGAATATTGTTGGAATATTTGGCGGTGGCGGTCATAAAAATGCAGCGGGGTGTACAATAAGTGAAGATGTGAATACTTCAATAAAAATAATTGCTAAGGTTTTAAAAGAGAAAATTTGATAAAAAAGATAAGGGTTATACCAGCTCTTTTTTATTGGGTACAGTTATAGACACTGGCGACTTTGGTGGGGATATAATCTTGAGAGGTCATATTTTGAATATCGATATTGAAAAAATAAAAGAGATTATCGAAGTATTCAAAGGCGAACTTTTACAAATTTCTTCAATTTATTTTGCACGAGTTTTCAAGACAAGATATTGAATTTGAAAGAACACCGAGAAAAATTACAATAAAAAATTCGATATTTCGATATACTGTCATATAATGAAAACGTTTTAAATGTCAGAATATTTTTTTGCTCTAGAGTGGTACTTATAATACGCACATTAGCATAGGATTTGGGGAATATGAGGGCAATGCAGTTATATGGTTTTAAGAAGATAAAAAATAGGTGTTTTTGACGTTAAAAAGACGATTTGAGTTTTAAATATTCAAAATGGTGTTGAAATGATAAAAAATAAACTTGAGATGTATTAAGAACTTGTAAAATGATTAAGAAATCTGTGGTAACCGTCGGGACTTTCGATGGTGTGCATAAGGGGCATAGGCTGCTTATAAGTAAAGTTTTGTCTATTGCAAAAAAAAATAATTTTAAAAGTATAGTAATTACGCTTGAACACCCTGTCAAAAAAATCAGTGGTTTGCTTACGACCTTTGAAGAAAAACTAAATGAAATTAAAACTTTAGGTGTAGATGAAATTGCTATAATAAAAGTTTATTCAGAAATCATATCGTATAGCCCTGATGAATTTTTTGATGAAATTTTATGTAAAACGTTTAATGTTTCAGAAATAGTATGCGGTTATAACTTTTCTTTTGGAAAAGATAAAAAAGGCAATATTAAGTGTCTTGAAAAAAAAGCAAAAAGTAATGGTGTAAAGACAAGTATTGTTAAGCCTTTAAAGATAACTTCGGAACAAGTTTCATC
Organism: Endomicrobium sp.; assembly: GCA_031273885.1. Lineage (GTDB taxonomy): Bacteria > Elusimicrobiota > Endomicrobiia > Endomicrobiales > Endomicrobiaceae > Endomicrobiellum. Next base: position 237 of record JAISRA010000121.1, on the reverse strand, counting down.
GTCACGCATAAGAATGTTAATAAAAAAAGGTGATATAAAAAATGCAGCTAAGTTATTAGGTAGAAGTTATTCTTTTACAGGAATACCTTTCAAAGAAAAAGGTATGGGTAAAAGACTTGGTTTCCCGACTGTGAATCTTAAAGTATTTAGTGACAAACTTCTCCCCAGAGGAGTATTTGTAAGCTTTATATCGCACGGAGAAAAAATATATCCTTCAGTTACAAATATAGGCACGAG
>JAISRA010000106.1 GCA_031273885.1 Endomicrobium sp. | reverse complement strand
TGCGTAGCCAGATGGTTGTGAGTTTAATTGAGGTTTATATGTCAAGCGTTACGGTAAAACTTACGGAAGTCATGAAATTTTTGACTGTAATAGCTACAGTTTTAATGCCAGTGCTTATTGTATCTGGATATTATGGTATGAATGTAGCCTTTCCAGAATATTCAATTTTTGGACAAAATGGTTCATGGTTTTTTGCAGTGGGATTGATATTTGTTAGTATAATGGCAATGCTTATATATTTTAAAAAGAGAAAGTGGTTTTGATCCATTATGAACGAGATTTTAAAGATTGGTGTAAAAAATTTAAAGACAAAAATTTATTTAGGTGAATTAAAAAGTACAGATGTAGTGAAAGAATGTTTTAACCGTATTAAAGAAGTTGAACCAAAAATCAAAGCATTTCTTAAATTAAACGAGGTAAATTCTTTAAAACAAGCTAAAAAAATTGACGATGATAGAGAGAAGACAAATATAAAACATGGCTTACTTCAAGGTGTTCCTATCGCTATAAAAGATAATATTATGATTAGAGATGAGAGTATGACCTCGGCTTCGAGATATCTTGAGAATTATGTTTCTCCGTACAGTGCTACCGTTATAGAAAAGCTTGAAGATTCAGGTGCAATTTTTATAGGTAGAACTAATATGGACGAGTTTGCGATGGGTGGTTCAACAGAAACTTCAGCTTACCAAAAAACAACGAATCCTTGGAATGTTGAATATATCCCCGGAGGGTCATCAGGAGGTAGTGCTGCTGCCGTTAGTTCGGGTATGGTACCTTTTGCGTTGGGTTCTGATACAGGCGGTTCAATAAGGCAGCCTGCAGGCTTTTGCGGAGTAGTTGGATACAAGCCTTCTTATGGGTTGATAAGCAGATATGGCGCGTGTGCTTTAGCATCTTCTTTTGATCAGATAGGTACACTTTCGAAAAACGTAACAGATGCTGCCTTGCTTACAAGCATTATAGCGGGTAAAGATTACAGAGATCCTGTTTGTGAGCCGAAAGAATGGGTAGACTTCACATATAATTTGAATAATCTCGGTATATTAAAGAGTACTAGAGTAGGTATTCCAAAACAGCTTTTAGATTACAGGATAGACAGTGAAATAATAAAATATTTTAATGATTCTATAAGTAAACTTGAAGTTGAAGGTACTAAAATAGTTGAAATTGATATTCCTGCCTATAAATATGTGCCAGCTTTATATAAAGTTCTTATGTGTGCAGAAGTTTCTGCAAATATTGCAACTTTTGATGGAATTCGTTATGGATACAAATCGCCGAACGGTAAGAGTTTAAATGATGAATATGCGAAGTCTCGTGCTGAATCTTTAGGTTATGAAGTCAAAAAAAGAATATTGTTTGGAACATACGTTTTAGGGGCAAAAAATTATCGCAGATGTTATTATCAAGCGCAAAAAGTAAGGACATTACTTATAACTCAAATAAGAGACGCATATAAAAAGTGTGATTTTATATTTTCGCCTACCACTTCACAGATGCCTGTAAAATTTGGAGAAGTTCTTTCTGAAGAATGTGATGTTTTTCTTATAGTGGCAAATCTTGCCGGTCTTCCTGGAATTGCTGTTCCTTGCAGTTTTACCGGTTCAGGTATGCCAGTTAGCATGCATTTTATGGGACCAAGGTTTTCTGATGCTAAGATATTTCAAGTTGCTTACGCTTTTGAAAAAATAGCAAACTTTCACGCTAACAAATATCCAAGTATTTAAGAAGTTTATTGCCCTCTTTGTTTTTTTTGTGAATTGTAATACTTATGTTAGAAGTATACAGATTGCTTCATTATGTTCATAGTGAGTTAATGAAATGCGTTAGTCAATTTCGTAGCGAAACTCTCAAAACACTTATGAGATAAAGTTTAGTGACGTACCCTAAAAATTTTTAGAAAGACGTTGACAGTATGGATGCACAGGATAGATTAATGCTTAATTATGAGACGGTTATAGGACTTGAAGTTCATATGCAGATTAATACGAAATCAAAAGTTTTTTGTGAATGTTCTACGCAGTTTGGCGCTGAGCCTAATACAAATATTTGCGTAATCTGTACATCACAGCCGGGAACAATTCCAATATTAAATAAAAAAGCTGTTGAGGCTATAATCAAGACCGGTCTGGCACTAAACTCAACTATAAATAAACGATCTATTTTTGCAAGAAAACAATACTTTTATCCAGATATTGCAAAAAATTATCAAATAACACAATCAGAGCCTCCATTGTGTTCTGGGGGGAAACTTGCCATAACTGTTGATGGAGAAGAAAAAATTATAAATATAACAAGAATACATCTTGAGGAAGATGCAGGTAAACTCGTGCACGAAATAGGCAGTAGAAAGCTTGATTATTCTCTTCTTGATTTAAACAGAGCAAGCGTAGGATTAATGGAACTTGTGACAGAGCCTGAACTTAATTCTCCTGAAGAAGCATTGAAGTTTTTAACAGAACTTAAAAATATTGTCGAATATTTAGGCACTTCAGAATGCAGTATGGAAGAAGGTAAAATGCGTTGTGACGTAAATGTAAGCATACGACCTGTGAATCGAAAAGAACTAGGAACAAGAGTTGAAATTAAAAACATGAATTCTATGTCAGGTGTAAGGGATGCAATAGCTTACGAAATTGAAAGACAAAAAGAAGTTCTTGATGCTGGTGGAAAACTTGTACAGGAGACCAGATTATGGAAACCGGAAGAAGGTGTAACAAAATCTATGCGCTTAAAAGAAGGTACTTTAGATTACAGATATTTTCCTGAACCGGATCTTGTTCCTTTTGATTTATCTGACTCATTTATTGAGGAATTGCGTAGGCAAATCCCAGAACTTCCAAAAATAAGAAGAGCAAGGTTTATAAAAGATTATTGTTTGTCTGAATATGATGCAGACTATTTAACTTCAAGAAAAATGATAGCGGATTATTATGAAAAAGCTTTAAATGCTTCGAAATATAAAAAAATGGCGGTAAAACCTCTAGCAAATTGGATATCCACAGAGTTAGGTGCAAAACTTAATTCATCAAAAATTTGTATTGCAGAATCTCCAATCTCAGGTCAAAATTTGGCAAAATTAGTTTCACTTATTTTGAACGGAACAATTTCAGGTAAAATTGCAAAAATTGTTTTCGAGGAAATGTATGCAAATTCATCGGATCCTGAAACGATAGTAAAAGAAAGGGGATTTACGCAAATTTCTGATGAGTCGGTTATTATAAAGTTGTGCGAAGAGGTAATCGTAGCAAATCCTAAAGCTGTTGCAGAATTTAAGTCTGGGAAAGAAAGGGCGATCGATGCGATTGTCGGTCTTGTTATGAGAAAATCTGGAGGACAAGCAAACCCACGGCTTGTTAATAAAATTCTTGTAGAAAAACTAAAATCGCAAAATGAATAGTCAAATAGTCATCATTTAACAAGAGGTTCTGTATTCTAATATGTAATAAAATTGTGCCCGGTTTGTTTGTGTGTTGGTTTATCTTTTATAGATTTGATAGTATAAATTTGCGTTGCATCTAGTAATTGTAGTGGTTTTACTTTCATTATTTAGGACTATTCCAGCTGAATATTTTGAATATTTAGCAATCTAGTTTTGTAAAATATAGTTTTCTGCGTCGTAATATGAAAAGTTTATAAATTTTTCATATTTGTAATAGTAGTATTTTAAAAAAATTATTGTACCATCGGAATGCTATTTTCAGACTATTAAGGTTTTGTACGTTTGATTTTTACATTTAAAGAGGTAAAAACAATCACATGAGAATAGTTATAAAAGTGGGCACAAGTACATTAACGACTAAAGACGGATTATTAAACAGAAAGTATATATCTGACTTAGTCGACAAAGTTGTTGAGCTTCAAAAAGATAATCATGAAATTTTAATAGTCAGTTCAGGAGCTGTTGCCGCTGGACGTTTTCGTTTTGGCGGAAATTTTAAAGCTGTGACTTTAAGAGACAAACAAGCCTTTGCTGCCGTTGGGCAACCATTAGTTATGAATGCATATTCAAATGCTTTTGCAAAATATGGTAAGGTTGTTGCACAACTTCTCTTGACAAGAGAAGTTTTTGATAAAAGAATTAACTATATAAATGCAAGGAATACGTTAAGTACTTTGCTCAAAAGCAAAGTGACTCCGATAATGAATGAAAATGATTCTGTTTCAATTGATGAGTTGAATTTTGGAGATAATGATACTTTAGCGTCGCTTGTTGCTGCAGCTATAGATGCAGATGAGTTAATCATTTTTACTGATGTTGACGGTTTTTACAGAGGAAATCCCTCAACATCTTCCATAATACCTAGAATTGAAAAAATTACTGAAGAAATTGAAAATTTTGCTTCAAGAAATTCTTCAAGTGGCAAAGGCACAGGTGGTATGAAAACAAAGATTAGTGCTGCAAAAATCGCTGCTGCTTCGGGAGTGGATACAATTATTACAAACGGATTAAAACTAAATTTGCTGAAAGATATAGTTTCAGGCAGGCAGCAGGCAGGTACAATTATAAAAGCAAAAAAACATTGTCTTGGAGCGAAAAAATCATGGATAGCATTCAGTAAGAAAACAAAAGGGACAATTTTTGTAGATACAATAGCGGAAGAAGTTTTGTTAAATAAGGGGAAAAGTTTACTTGCTTCCGGAATAGTAAAAATAAGTGGTAATTTTCAACGAGGAGATACTGTAAATATTGCTAATGTTGAAACTGGAAAAGATTTTGCCAGAGGTTTAACTAATTATAACAGTGAAAATCTTGAAAAAATAAAAAGCAAAAAAACATTAGATATGAGAAAAATTATAAATATAATTGAAGATGAAATTATACATCGAGACAATATGGTAATATTGTAGGAGAAATCTTTCTTTCATTGTTTTTTTGTTGGAGTAGTATTAATGAATATTGTTTGCAGGAACCTTACAAATGCAGATATTTTTTATTTTAATCAAATTTAACATGTGCGAACTCAAAAAAGCGCGCTGTGTTTTGTATTTTTGTATTTGTCGTAGCTTTCAATTCTTAGAATAATATAATTCATAAAAAAGAAAATTTACTTATTTATTAATTAGATATGCGTAATTTTTTTGTAAGTGATAGGTACTATATTTTTTGTTAAATTATGGTAATATTAGCTATCCTTGCAAGAAGTTTCTTCAATTGGCCTGTTTCAAATAAAACTACAAGTTTTAAATTGTTTTTCGTACCACTTTTCTCGATAATTTTACCTTTGCCAAAAATTGGGTGGGTGACAACAGCATTGATTTTGTATGGACTATCACCTTTTACATGCGTATAAGCCAGTTCATCTTTTACACAATCATACGTTTCAGCATATTTCTCATAATAACGTTCGTTGCCAAAATTCTTGTTTTGTTTTATCATGTTAAAACCTTCGGCAAATTCGTATTTAAACCCGGCTTCTGCGATGAAACACGATGGCATATTCCATTTGCTTTTGCCATAAACAGCTCTTTCTGTTGCCCAGCACAAATATAAATGTTTTCTGGCTCTTGTCATTCCGACATACATAAGTCTTCTTTCTTCTGACAAGTCTTTGGGACTAAAAGTGGATTCTCCTATTGGAAATAATCCTTCTTCGAGTCCGCATAGAAAGACATTGTTAAACTCTAACCCTTTGGCTAAATGCAGAGTCATTAGAGTAACTTTTCCCTTTGATTCGTCAAGGGAATCTATATCGCTTATAAGAGATGCCTGCGTTAAATATCTTTCGAGAGATTTATCCAGTGAGTGATGTTCAAAATCATTGATAGCTGAAATTAATTCTTGTACATTTTCTATTTTTGTTTTAGATTCAGGTGTGTTTTCATTTTCGAGATATTTTAGATAGCCCGAATGCGTTATAACTTTTTCAGCTAGCTTTTTGATAGAAGCATTATTTTTTAAATCTATGAAAATTTTTATGAACTGCTTAAATGAGTTTAAAGCATTTACTGCCCCCTTTGTTAAACCTGCATCTTTTGCAAAATGAATAGCCTGCCATATGGATATATTTTTAAAACTTGCAAATTTTTCAAGTGCTTCTAAAGAAACTTTTCCTACTCCTCTTTTAGGAATATTTATAATTCGTTTGAAACTTATATTATCGTTTTGGTTATATATAAGTTTTAAGTATGCCATAAT
>JAISRA010000093.1 GCA_031273885.1 Endomicrobium sp. | reverse complement strand
TTTGATGTGGCATTTGATAAGTTTAAATTAATACGATTTCCGTTCGATAAAGTCGTTATTAAAATAGCTAATTGATCAATATTCAATATTTTGTGTTAAGATTTTTTGCTTGAAATGCTGTCAACGGGATTTGAACCCGTGATCTCCGCCTTGAGAGGGCGATGTCCTAAACCGCTAGACGATGACAGCACGTACTTGAGAATCAGCAATTTTATCATTAACTTAAAAAGTGCAAAGTGAGAGAGTGAAATATAGAAATAATTATATATAAAATACGCTTATATTTCAAATGACAATAACTTTTTCGTTGATTCTTTATTGAATTGCTTCCAAACACTTTTAAAGCTTACACTATAATTTGACATTGATTCCGCATAATTTACTGCTTCTTTAATTTGTGGTATAAAACTACCATTAAAAGCAATTTTTTTGATATAATTTCTATGCAAAATTCGAGAGGTTTTATAAAATGAATATGGAAAAAACTTATAACTCTAAAGCAGTAGAAGAAAAATGGTACAAATATTGGATAAAAAATAAAACGTTTTCGGCAAAAGTGGATAAAAATAAGAAGCCATTTACCGTAATTATTCCTCCCGCAAATATCACTGGTTTTTTGCATATGGGACATGCATTAAATACTACCTTGCAAGATATTATAATAAGATTTAAAAAACTTCAAGGATATAATACTTTATGGGTTCCGGGAACGGATCATGGCGGGATTGCTACACAAAACGTTGTTGAAAAACTACTTAAAAAAGAAGGAAAAACTAAATACAATTTGGGTCGTGAAAAATTCTTGGAGAAAATGTGGCAGTGGAAAAATGAAACTGGCGATGTGATATTAGATCAGCTTAAAATGATAGGTTGCGGTTTAGATTGGGATAGAGTCGCTTTTACAATGGATGAAAAACGGTCTAAATCCGTAAAAAAAGCATTCATACAGTTATTTAACAAAGGACTTATATATAGAGGCAAAAGACTTGTAAATTGGTGTTGCAGGTGTGCAACTGCATTATCTGATATAGAAGTTGAATACGAAGATGAAAAAAGTAATTTATGGTATATAAAATATCCACTAAAAGACTCCGATGAGTATATTATTATTGCAACTACACGTCCTGAAACTATGTTTGGAGATACGGCCGTTGCCGTAAATACTGATGATAAAAGATATGCTCATTTGGTTGGAAAAACTCTAAAACTTCCATTAATCAGCAGAGAAATAAAAATAGTTTCAGATTATATTGTTGATAAATCTTTTGGCACAGGGGCCGTTAAAGTTACGCCTGCGCATGACGCAGTTGACAGCGAAATAGAAAAAAGGAATAACCTCGAAGCAATAGAAATAATAGATATCAACGGCAAAATGATTAATGTCCCTGAAAAATATAGCGGATTGAGTGTTGAAGAAGCAAGGAAAGAAATAGTCAAAGATTTGGAAAACGAAGGATATTTAGTAAGAATAGAAGATTATGCTCACTCTGTAGGAAAATGTTACAGATGTTCTACAAAAATAGAGCCTTTGATGTCCGAACAATGGTTTTTAAACATAAGAGAAATGTCTAAAAGAGCAGTTGATGCGGCAAACGAAGAAAGAATAATTTTTAATCCTAAATCGTGGAAAAAACCTTATATTTTATGGCTTGAAAATTTAAAAGACTGGTGTATAAGCCGTCAAATATGGTGGGGACATAGAATACCAATCTACTACTGTGTTGACAACAAAAAAAATAGAACAAATTGTAAACCGATTGCTTCTTTTACTATGCCTGAGGAATGTCCTTGTTGCAAAGGTAAAAATTTTGTCCAAGACGAAGACGTTTTAGACACGTGGTTTTCTTCAGCTTTATGGCCTATTAGCGTTTTTAATTGGGGGGAAGATGAAAATAATGAAGATTTAAAATATTTTTACCCTACATCAGTTTTAGCTACAGGACATGAAATTATATATTTGTGGGTTGCAAGAATGGTTCAGTTCGGACTAGAGTTTATGAAAGATGTTCCCTACAGGAATATCTTTATCCATGGAATAGTGAGAGATAAACATGGTGAAAAAATGTCAAAATCTCTTGGGAATATTGTTGATCTGCGAGAAATCATTGATAAATATGGTGCTGACGCACTGAGATTTACATTAGCACAGGCTGCAGCTCCAGGAAGAGACATGCAAATTTTGGAAGAATCTTTTTTGGCAGCAAGAAATTTTACGAATAAAATATGGAATGCTTCAAGATTTATAATAATGAATTTAGATGGAATTGATAACCTCGACTATAATATTAAATCAGCAGAACTTGCGGATAAGTGGATCATCGCAGAATTTACTAATACATATTCAAAAGTTAGGACTGCATATGAATCCTATAAAATTGACACTGCTGCCAGAGAAATTTATGATTTCTTCTGGACAAAATACTGTGATTGGTACATAGAATTTTCAAAAACACGCGTAATGTCTAATGATATAAATGTAAAAAAACAGGTTCTTTCAATACTGCTATATATACTTAAATTAATATTGCAACTGATGTCTCCCATACTGCCTTTTATAACATCTGAAATATGGCAAATCCTTAATAAAGATGCAACAATAATAGCAGAGAGCAAGCTGTTAACCGTAAAAAAAAATCCTAATAATACTCACGTTATAGAAAAAATGAAAAACATTCAAGATATAATTGTAAAAATAAGAACTTTAAGGAGCAAAATGAATATTTCTCCTACAGTTTGGATAAAAGCTTTGTTTAACGTGTTAGATGAGAATAAAGAAAAAATTGTAAAAGAAAATGAAAGTTATATAAAACAGTTTGCAAAAATAAGTTCAATACAATTCGGTATGAATATCGTAGGATCTAAAACATCTGCATTAGTTGTTGCGGGAGGATTTGAAATATTTCTGCCTTTGGAAGGACTTATTGACATTGAAAAAGAGAAATCAAGACTTGCAAAAGAAATTGCTACTTTAAAACAGGAAGTGAAAAGAACATCTTTAAAATTAAAAAATGAAAACTTTATAAACAAAGCTCCTAAGTGTGAGTTAGAAAAAATTAAGATGAGATTTAATGAAGCCTCTTTAAAAATTGAAAAAATCAATGAATGTCTAAAATTTCTTAAATGAATTAGTTGACAACTGACTAAAAAACAAAGAGTTAGGGATAAAGATGGAATTAAATATCGATAAAAAGAAAATCATTAATTGTGAAATAGTGAAACACTAGATTGATAATAGGATAAATGAGGAATTCTAAAATGATAAAAAAAATAATACTTGCTACCGGTAATTTGCATAAAGCAGAAGAAATAATTTCACTATTAAAAGATTTAAATATTGAAATTATACCTATGACTCACTTTCCTAAATATCTTAAGGCAATAGAAGATGGTAAAAGTCTCGAGGAAAATGCAGCAAAAAAAGCAACAAAAGCATCTAAGTTTTTTAAAGAATGGACTATTGCAGATGATTCAGGTTTAGAGGTTGACTACTTAGATGGTGCGCCCGGTATTTATTCGGCAAGATATGCAGGTGAAAAATGTACATATCACGATAATAATAAAAAACTCCTTGCGGCATTAGATGGTGTCTCTGAAGAGAAAAGAACGGCAAAATTTAAAACGGTAATTGCACTTTCAAGCCCTGATGGCAAAATTTGCTTGGCAAAAGGGGAAATATTTGGTACCATAGCTAACCGGGTTGCGGGGGCTAACGGGTTTGGATATGATTCAATTTTTTATGTCCCGGAGTATGGAAAAACTTTTTCAGAGCTGAGTTTTGAGTTAAAAAATTCTATAAGCCATAGAGCAAAAGCTTCGCAAAAAATTAGAAAAATTGTGGTAGATTTGTGAGTTTTATCCGGGGAGTTGCGTAATTGGCTATCGCGCCTGCTTTGGGAGCAGGAGATTGTGGGTTCAAGTCCCGCCTCCCCGAAATTTTTTCTGAAATTAATTCGCAAACGACTTAAAACCAGCTCCAGATATCTGTGCTAATAAGATTCCTTTATTTTTTCTATATTTTGTGACCGGGATTTGTTACGTTGAATAAAAAATTAAGCAATCTAAAAAAATCGTTCGGCAAGATAATAATTATTTCTTCGCCGTCAGGAGCAGGTAAAACTACTATATGTGACGCTATTATTAAAAGCAACAAGCATATAGTTTCTTCTATATCGTATACCACAAGAACCCTAAGAACGGGTGAAAAAAATGGCAGGGAATATTTTTTTATAAGCAAAGCAGAATTTAAAAAAATGGTTAAAGAAAAAAAATTTATCGAATGGGCAAAGGTACATAATAATTATTATGGCACTCCAAAAAATTTGTTAGATAAAGTATTAGTCTCTGGGAAGAAATATATTCTTTTGAAAATTGATGTTCAGGGTGGCATGAACATGAAAAAACAATATCCTCAAGCTTGTATGATTTTTATAATGACGCCTGATATAAAAACTCTAAAAAAAAGGTTAATAGCAAGAAACAAAGACTGTAAAGAAGCAATAAATACGCGATTAAATAATGCAAGACAAGAGCTTAGATATATTAAAAAATATGACTATTTAGTAATAAACAAAAAATTAGATGATGCTATAGATGCAGTTAAAGCAATTATAAAATCTTTGGAATATAAAATAGATAAACGAACCTACAACAATTAAACAGGTTTAAATAATTATAAAATCGTATCGTAAAGAAAAGAATAAAAAATATTTTGATTTAACAAATTATATTAAACAGGAGAACAAAGAAAATGTCATCAATAGAAGCACAATTAGGAGCAGTCATATCATTGTCTCAGTTAGGAAGATATGAGATTGTAAAACTTGCATTGAAATGGATTTTGGTTAATCAACAAAACGAAGATTATAGAAAACTTACACAAACCGAACTTATAAATAGAGCATTAAACGATGTTGTTATGAATGTTGCAACAGCTGAAAAAATTGAAGAATTACGTAAAAAAAATGAGAAAAAAAACAAAATACTAAATTTAAGTTGAAAAGAATAATATATACTTGCTTTACTAAAATTAGAGTTTACAAATATTATATTCTAATGATGATGGGAGGGTTATGTCTTTAGAAAATAAAAATGTTGTTTTAGGTGTCTGTGGCGGCATAGCGGCGTATAAAAGTTGCGACATAGTAAGACAACTCGTTAAATCTAAAGCAAATGTTGAGTGTGTTTTAACAGAAAGTGGTTCTGAATTCATAACTCCGCTTACTTTGCAAACTTTGTCAAAAAACAAAGTACATAGAAATATGTTTGATGTTCCTGATGAATGGTCCATAAATCACATATCGCTTTCACAAAAGGCAGATATAATTGTTATTGTTCCGGCCACAGCTGATATAATTGCAAGATTTGCTTGCGGGAGAGCAAATGATTTGCTCACATGTACTGTTCTTGCATCAAAAGCTCACGTTTTAATATGCCCCGCAATGAACTCAGGTATGTTTAGTCATAAGGCTACACAGAAAAATATAGGCATTTTGCAAAGCTATGGCTATAAGTTCGTTATGCCAGAAAAAGGGGAACTTGCATGCGGAGAATATGGTAATGGAAGATTTGCCAATGTGGACGTCATTATATCTGTGATAAAGGGAATATTGGGGCAATGTTAAAAAACCCTACATTTCTTATTCTTTCTGGACCAACTAAAGAATACATTGATCCTGTGAGATATATAAGTAACGAATCTTCCGGCAAAATGGGCAACGCTCTTGCTCGATCTGCTTTAAAAAAAGGCAGTAAAGTCATTTTTATTTCCGGACCGTCAAACATATTCCCTAGAGATGTAAAACTTATAAAAGTCACAACTGCTTTAGAAATGTTTAAAGAATTAAAATCTAATTTCAAAAAAGCCGATATCATTGTAAGCGTTGCGGCTGTTGCAGATTATAGACCCGTTAAATCAAGTAAACATAAAATAAATAAATATTATTCAACAATATTTATAAAATTTAAAATAAATCCTGACATAATTAAATATTGTGGTAAAAATAAAAAAAACCAAGTAGTAGCAGGATTTGCACTTGAAACCAGAAATTTAATAGACAATGCTAAAATTAAATTAAAAAGTAAAAATCTTGATTTAATCGTCGCTAACGGAAAAGAATCGTTTGGTTCAGATAGTACTACAGCATATATTCTAAGCGCCAGTGACACTATAGAAATAAAAAATAAAAACAAGAAAGTCATTGCGGGAAAGATCATCAATGAAACAATCCGAATATTTGAAAATATTAAAGCTGGTAAGAACATCTCTTGAAGAATACAACAACTGGGGCGAAAATGAAGTTTATAAAGCTTCTTCTGTAGGCATTTCTTCCGAGAGCCGTAAGAGCAACGTTTTGAAAAAAAATATACAAAAAACTTTTTCTACGAATTTTACAAAGTATTCAACAAGTTCAAAGGAAGAACTTGATAACCTTAGAGAAAAAGTTAATTCTTGTAAAAAATGTCCTTTAGGAAAGAGTCGGTTGAATGTAGTGTTTGGAATTGGCTCTCCAAATGCCAGTCTAGTTTTTGTCGGCGAGGGGCCAGGGTATGATGAAGATCATAAGGGTGAACCTTTTGTAGGAAGGGCAGGACAGCTTTTGACAAAGATTATTGAGGCAATGGATCAGACAAGAGAAACTGTTTATATTGCAAATATAGTTAAATGCCACCCTATGATTGATCCTTCTAATCCTGAAAAACGTACAAATGACAGACCTCCAACACCTAACGAAGTAGAAATTTGCAAAAATTACTTGGATAGGCAGCTTGAAATTATTAAGCCTAAAATTATCGTAACATTAGGAACTTCTTCTACAAAAGGGCTCTTAAACAATGAGGAACCTATCAGCAAAATAAGAGGTATTGTAAAAGAATATAAAACTATAAACCTTGTTCCTACATATCATCCGGCAGCTCTTCTTAGAAACCCCAGTCTTAAAAAATTTGTGTGGGAAGATATGAAAAAAGTCATGCATTTTTTAAATACAGGAAAAATATGATAGTTTTGGAGGTAGCTATTCCCATTCCTTTAAATAAAACTTTTCATTATTTAGCTCCTGAAAATATAAATCCTAAGGATACGGTCGGTAAAAGAGTGAAGGTTCAATTCGGTAACAGAATTTTGACAGGCTATGCAGTTGCCTGCCAAGACATTTCCCAAAATGCAGAAGGAAATATTTTCTTAAAATTAAAACGAATTATCAAAGTTATAGACAACTGCTCTCTTATAACTCAAGAAACAATGGAACTTGCAGAGTATATCTCAAAGAACTATATATGTTCTTTAGGTGAAGCTCTTGCATCAATAATTCCTGCTTCAATGAAACTTCCCAAAAGAATCTCAAAAAATAAAAATACAAACAGTGAGGTAACAAAAAAAACATATGATTTAAGCATAGAGCAAACCAATGCCGTTAATTTAATTAATGATATTTTAGGAAAGAATATTTATGCTTCATTTCTTCTTCACGGCGTAACAGCTTCAGGTAAGACTGAAGTATATATTAATTCAATAGAATATGCCTTAAGACAAAATAGAAGCGCCATAATGCTTATACCTGAGATTTCTTTTACTCCACAACTTGTATATGTTATGACCAAAAGATTTGGAGCAAATGTTGGTGTATGGCACAGCGATATCAGCAATATTGAAAAATATAAATTATTTCTAAAAGCAAAAAATAGCGATATAAAAGTAATAATAGGTACGAGATCTGCCATTTTTACTCCG
>JAISRA010000074.1 GCA_031273885.1 Endomicrobium sp. | reverse complement strand
AAACTGTCGGTACGGTGCCGTAAATTATTAAGATACTCCAACACGTATATAAGCCCATTTTAAATAATGCTACTGTTAAATACATTGGTATTGCAGCTAGTATGAAAAGTGCAAGTAAGAGTTTCATTACAAAACTTGTATCGCCAGCTCCCTTGATTGCTGAAGAAAATACTATGCTTGCCGATTCGAAAAAAGCAAATATTGCTATCAATCTTAATAAAACCATAATGGTTGGTTTAATTTGTTCAATAATTAATGCTCCAGAACCTTTTGAGAAAGGATATATAAGAATGTCAGGAATAAATAAAAATGCAAGAACCATAAGTAAGATATATAGGCATGTTATTTGCGTAGCTGATTTGACGCTAACTTGAACGATGGAAGCTTTATTTTTCCCTAAATAATTCCCTGCAAGGATTGATACGGTCATTCCAAAGCCAACCAGCGGCATATATGTAAGACTATAAATATTCATAACCACGTTTGTAGCTGACAATGCAAATTTGCCGAGAGTTCCTATTATAAGCACAAAGAATGTGAATATAGATAAATCAAGGAACATGTGTACACCATTTGGGAATCCAAATTTTATCATGCGCTTAATAAGGGTAACGTCTAGGCTTAGTTTTCTTGTGTTATATAACGTATGGTTCTTTTTTGAAATTAGCAAAAATAAAAATAAAATAAATACTATAATACTGCCAAGATTTGATTCAATTGCTGCTCCTTCTATGCCAAGTTTTGGGAATCCAAAATTGCCAAAAATAAGGAAATAATCAAATATAATATTTACAATTATGCCTGCAATATTTGCTAGCAAAATGATTTTTGTTTCTCCTCTTCCCGCATAAAATCCTGACATTGCCGTGGATGCGAGATATGGGAATGCTCCATAACATAAAACTTCAAAATACTTAATTTCATCGGCAAGAATATCTTGCGAATGGCCTATAAAATAAAAAATGTCTTTGGAAAAAAATGCAAAAATAAGGATTATTAGAGAACTGAAAAATGCGATATAAACACTTTGCCAGACTGCCGGTCCTATTGACTTATACTCTTTTTTGCCGTTATATTGTGAAATGAAAACATCAATATAGGCTACGGTACCAAGAAAAATTTCCGTAATGGAGGAGTTTAGTAGTTCTGATGGTAGAGATGCTGCGTAAGCCTCATTGGAGTACCATGATAGAAAAATTTTATCCACAAAAGCTTGAAATGCCCACGCTCCTGTGGAAATAACTAAATGGATAGATATTTTAAGAAATTCAGAATATCCACCTGTCGCATTCCATCGTTTTTTGATATTTATAAAATTTTTTATTCTAGGCATACTCAGCTATTCTATATAATTTTTATAACTTATCAAAATTATTGTTAGTTTAAATGCAAATTTACTTTATTTTTTCTATCATATATTATAAAATCTAAATGTTAGTTTGCAAAGGAAAGATGAGTATGGGTAGTTTTGTTGAATTAAAAAAAGTTTCTGTGTTACGCGATGATAAAAAAATTTTAGATGATATTAACCTTATTATAGACTCTGATGAAAATGTTGCAATAGTAGGTCCTAATGGTTCAGGAAAATCTACTTTTATAAAACTTATGATATGTAAAATTTATCCATCTTACACAGGTAATGATACTATTTGTAGATTGTTTGGGCGTATTAAGTGGAATATACGTGATTTGCGCAGTATGCTTGGAATAGTAACAAATGAACTTGAATATGCATTTCATAGTGATATAACAGGGCTCGAAGCAGTTTTGTCAGGATTTTTTTCAAGTGTTGGAATAGCTGATAATTGCGTGATTACTAAAGAAATGATGCAGAAATCCAATGATATAATTGAATTATTAGATGTGTCATTTTTGAAAGATAGGAAATTTGAAACAATGTCTTCCGGAGAAACTAAGAGATTTTTAATAGCAAGAGCACTCGTAAACAACCCGAAAGTTTTGGTTTTAGATGAACCGTCAAACAGTTTAGATATTACATCGTCTATAAAGTTTCACAGTATGATGAGAAAAATTACAACATCAGGTACAAAAATAGTGCTTGTAACACATTTGGTGTCTGATATTATTCCTGAAATGAACAGATTTATTTTTTTTAAAAAAGGTAAAATTTTTGCTGACGGTAAACGGGGTGAAATTTTTAACAGTGCTACGCTTTCTTCTCTTTTTGACATCGGAGTAAAACTCAACGAAAATAATGGTTTATGTGAGATTAATATTGCTTAATGCGATGAAATTAAGGGATTAATTGTATAATGAAAAGACAGATAAAGGTTGTTCTTTTACTTTTAGGTTTTTTGTTTTTTACTGGAGCATTAATTCTTCTTCACAGTCAGTTAAAAAATTTGAGTTACATTGATATTATAAATGCATTAAAGGCTATACCTGCGTTGAGAATTGTAACAGCGTTGGTTTTAGCTTTATTGTACTATGTGATTTTAGGTGGCTACGATATTGTTGCGTTTAAGTATATAGGTTCAAACGTTTCTTTGAAATCTAAAGATATTTTATTTACATGTTTTATAAGCAACATTTTAGCTAGCAATACGGGTTACTCAATGCTTTTTGGTGGGTCAATACGATATAGACTTTACTCTATGTATAAGGTTTCAATAGTCGATATTACAAAAGTTCTTTTTTTCTCGTCAGCTACTATTTGGCTTGGTCTTTTGGCAATAGGCGGATTTATTTTCACACTGTATCCCGTTTCTCTTGAAGGAATGTTAAACTTAAATTTTTCAACAAGAATGATAGGGATGCTTTCTATAGCTGTTTTGTTTTTGTATGTTTTTTTAAGCACGCTGCATTTAAGATCAATAAAAATATTTAGGTGGACTATAACTTTCCCAAATATAAAAATAGTTGCTTCTCAAATTTTTCTAGCCACGTGTGATTGGCTCGTTGCGTCGTTGACTCTTTATGTTCTTATGCCGACAGGATATATTTCTTATTTTGTTTTGCTTAAAGTTTTTCTTATAACGCAGTTTGCTGTTATTATAAGTCAAGTGCCAGGAGGTATGGGGATTTTTGAGACTTCTGTTACACTATTGCTTCCTAATGTGGCAACTGATCCTGGAGCTATCGGTGCGCTTCTTGCTTACAGAGTAATATTTTATTTTTTTCCGCTTTTGCTTGCTCTTGTTATGTTGGGGTCTTTTGAAATTATTATGATTACAAAGAAATTTAATGAAAGAGCAATAATTTTTGGTAAAACTATTTCTTCCGTTATAGTTCATGTCATCGCCTTATCGTCGTTTTTTACCGGTATGGTTGCAATGTTTTCAACGGCTACACCGTTTGATAATATGGTGCAGTTGAAATTTATTATAAATTTATTCCCCTCATGGTTCATCGATTTATTGCA
The DNA here is from genome assembly GCA_031273885.1 of Endomicrobium sp. Taxonomy (GTDB): domain Bacteria; phylum Elusimicrobiota; class Endomicrobiia; order Endomicrobiales; family Endomicrobiaceae; genus Endomicrobiellum. Next base: position 1,582 of record JAISRA010000074.1, on the reverse strand, counting down.
TTTTCTGTTAAGCATCATTGCAATAGTGTTACTTTTTATTTCAAGAGCTTTACATTTTAGAATTAAAAATGCGTGGAACATAGCTTGTGTTTTAACAAGTTTTACGGTTATTTTTATACTTGTTGTAGGATCGTCACCTTTTGTACTTTTATGTTTTATAGTGCTGTTAATTGCACTTCTTGTCTCAAGAAAATATTTTTACAGAGAAGTATCGATATTAAATACAGCTTTCAATATATGGTGGTTTAGCGCTGTTAGTGGAGTTTTTGTTCTTTCCGTGTGGATTGGTTTTTTTGTAAATAAACAGGATATTTTTTCATGGACCATATTCTTTAAAAATCTTTTAAACACAACTGATTCCGGAAGATTTTTGAGAGCAAGTTTAGGAGTTGGAAGTATAATTTTTATAGGAATTTTGGAACAGATATCAAGAAATTTCTTTAAAAAACCTATTTCATTTACCAAAGAAGATATAAAAAATATAGTTTATTCTTCGGATTATACGTACTCGCTTAATGCTCTTGCAGCTGACAAAAGTTATATTATGAGTGACGAAAAAGATGCATTTGTTATGTATGCAAAATCTAGAGATAGCTGGATTTGTTTAGGAGACCCTGTTGGCAAGTATGCACATAAAAATGAACTTTTGTGGAAGTTTAAAGAAATTACAGATAAAATATCTGCAAAGCCTGCCTTTGTGGGTATAGATCATAAATATTTGCGGATTTATGATGATATAGGACTTAAAGTTTTCAATATAGGTCAGGAAGCTAAAATTTTGTTGAGAATTTTTAACAAAGAAGATGAACAATTTAGATATTTGCGTGACTTAGGAAAAGAAATTGAAGTTTCAGGTTTTAAGTACAATGTACTGTCTGCTGTTAAGTTTGAACGATATAGAAATATTTTTGCAAAAATAAATAAAGAATGGGAAATAAACACAAATTATATTGAGAGAAATTTTATACCTGGCAAATACGATGACTCTTATATGAGCGATATGGATTTTGGAGTTTTAGAAAAAGATGGTGTAGTTTATGCTTTTTCTGTTTTTGGAAAAACAAGAAATAAACACGAAATATCTTCATGGATTGTGAGACATTTAAAATGCGCTAAGGATATTTTCACGTATATGATATTTAAGAATATTTTGCAGGCTAAAAAAGATGGATATAAATGGTTTGATATTGGACTTGCTTATTTTCCTGCGGCAGATACCGGTGACGAAGTGGTTAAACATTTTGCAAAAATGTTTATGTTTGCCGAACATTTTAGTTATGATCTTACAGCTTTGAGAAATTTTAAAAATAAATTTTGTCCAATATGGCGTAACAAATACATAGCGATATATCCGGATAAGTATATGCTTTCATTTATTAAAAATTTTATGGAACTTATTTCTTCTCCGCCAAAAATTATTGAAAGAACGCATTTTTTTAGAAGGTTCTTTAAAAGATGAAAGCGTGGTCTATTTTTTATAATGGTATTTTACAAAACGGTTTTATTAAGCCGAAAGATAAAATTGTTTTGGCAGTATCTGGCGGTATGGATTCTGTGTGTATGCTGCATTTATTTTGGCGTC
>JAISRA010000073.1 GCA_031273885.1 Endomicrobium sp. | reverse complement strand
GGATCTGTTGCAGATCAGCGTTTGGTTGGTATTGGGCATGGGAATCTGGCAGCTATGCTTCTTAGAGAGCAGACAAAATGTTTCTGTTTTTTAGCAGGACACGAGAGTTTTGCGGCTGCCGAGGGTGCAATTGGTATTGCAAGGACAGCAAATAAAGTGCGTAAAGAAGCTCTTAAAGTTATTCTTAACGGTTTAGGTAAAGATGCAGCGTACATTATAAGTCGTGTTAATGGTTTTACATATGTTGAAACCGAGTATGGTTATATAGCCAGTAAATTAAATATTATAAAAAAAACTCCTTTTTCAACTGGAGATAAATCAAAAGTTAGAGTTTATGGTGCAGATGATGTAAATGAGGGTGTTGCAATTATGATTGAAGAGGGTGTAGATGTTTCTATCACAGGAAATTCTACAAATCCTACTAGGTTTCAACATCCTGTTGCCGGCACATATAAAAAATGGGCTATTGAAAATGGCAAAAAGTATTTTTCAGTTGCTTCTGGTGGAGGTACAGGAAGGACATTGCATCCTGATAACATGGCGGCAGGTCCGGCTTCCTATGGTATGACTGACACAATGGGACGTATGCATGGTGATGCTCAGTTTGCAGGTTCGTCATCAGTTCCAGCGCATGTTGAAATGATGGGGTTTATAGGTATGGGCAATAATCCTATGGTAGGAGCTTCAGTTGCCGTTGCGGTTGCAGTAGAAGAATCTTCAATTTAAATTAATCGGATTTGCTTTGACAAAACGTGGTATTTTATATATAATCCTTAGCCCTTTTGAATCCTGGGTGTGGGTTGTTTGGTTGAGTTATTGCGTTTAAATGTTATGGAGGTACACAAAATGGCAGTTCGACTACGTTTGCAGAGAAGAGGCAAACCAAAAAGACCTTATTATAGAGTCGTAGCGATTGATCAAAGAGCAAAAAGAGATGGAAAACCTATAGAAATTCTTGGTCAATATGATCCGATGGCATTAGATAATAAACTCAATGTCAATATGGACAGAATAAATTATTGGTTAGGTATAGGAGCTAAAGCTTCAGAAACGGTGTCTGTATTAATAAAAAAAATCAAACAATTTTAAAGTAAATAATTGTTGAGTTGTGTGTTTTGTATATTACACAGGGTGAGGGGGGGCTTATGAAAGAGCTAGTGCTTTTTGTTGCGAAGGCTTTGGTTGACATCCCGGAACAGGTAGAGGTCAAAGAAATTGCAGGTGAGAAAGCAACAGTTTTAGAGTTGAAAGTTGCCGATGGAGACAAAGGTAAAATTATTGGTAAAGAGGGCAGAATTATTAAAGCAATAAGAATTATCGTAAATTCGGCTTCTGCGAAACTTGATAAAAGAGCAACTGTCGAAGTAATAGAGTAATAAAATGGATCTTAAAAAAAATGATTTAAAATGGAAAATCTCCGATATTCTTGGTTTTACAGTGTTTGATCAAAATGGAACCCGCATGGGGATACTTTCCAATGTTATATTAACCGGCAGCAATGATGTTTGGGTTGTAAAGTATTACAATGAAGAAGTTTTGATTCCTGCGCTAAAAAGTGTTGTAAAAGGAGTGAATATTGCTAGGAAGAAAATTTTTGTTATTTTGCCCAAAGAATATGAAGACATTTATGGTAAAGTAAAATCTGCAGACGATCTCCTCGAATATAATGGTTACTTCGTTTATGAAGATTGATATCATTACAATATTCCCGAAAATGTTTAAAGGACCTTTTACGGAAAGTTTGCTAGGTAGAGCATCAAAGAAAGGAATTCTTAAAATTAATATCGTTGATATAAGATTTTTTTCTAAAGACAAGCACAAAAAAGTTGATGATAAGCCCTTTGGTGGTGGTGGTGGTATGATTATGAAGTCTGAGCCGTTATATGATGCTATTAAAAGCGTGGGATTAAAAGAAAAGAATAATTCTTATAAAAAGTTTCATGCAAAGGCTTATATTATATATATGTCACCGCAAGGGAAAACGTTGAATAACAAAATTGTAAAACGTCTGACTAGATTTAAACATCTAGCTATTGTATGCGGTCATTATGAGGGCATTGATGAACGCATTATGAACTATATCGACGAAGAAATATCAGTAGGTGATTATGTTCTAACCGGTGGCGAAATTCCTGCGATGGTTTTAGTTGATAGCGTTGCAAGGATGCTTCCTGGGGTTATCAAAGAAGAAGATTCAATAAAGAATGATTCGTTTTATAACAACTTATTAGATTATCCTCATTATACGCGACCAGCAGTATTTAGAGGACATAAAGTTCCAGAAATTCTTTTATCTGGAGATCATAAAAAAATTAGCGAGTGGCGTAAGAAAGAGGCATATAAAAGAACAATGGAACGTCGTCCGGACTTACTAAGGACAGACTGAAAAGTGAAAACACAGGTACGACGGACAAATGAAAAAGTATTTTTTAAATTCTCTTCATTTTTGTTTGAATATTTTGAATATAAGGAGTGATAGATGTTATTGTTAGAGCAAATTCAGTCAAGATGGAACAAGGATTTGAAAGTGTCTTTCAAGTCTGGCGATCAAATAAAAGTATATTTTAAAATAGTTGAAGGTGCTAATGAAAGAATACAGGTTTTTGAAGGTGTAGTTATACGTATGAGAGGCAGTGGACTTTCAAAAACTTTTACAGTGAGAAAAATTTCTTTTGGTATAGGAATTGAAAGAATTTTTCCTGTCAATTCTCCTCGCATTGAAAAAATTGAAATTATAAGACATGGAAAAGTACGTAGGGCAAAATTATATTATCTAAGAAATCTTTCAGGAAAAGCTGCGAGGATTTCAGAAGATTCTTCTAAGAGATTTGCTAAAAAAATGCTCACTAGAGCAAGCTCCAGCTAAAAATTAATATTAGTTAAAACGAATGAATCTATTTTCTTTTGACAAAAAAATTTACTATAAAGGGGTAAAATTCGTTTCGGGTATTGATGAAGCCGGACGTGGTCCTCTAGCAGGTCCAGTAGTGGCTGCAGCAGTGATCTTTCGACAGAATGTAATAATCCCCAATTTAAATGATTCTAAACAATTATCAAAAAAAGAGAGAGAAAAGCTTTTTGTAATCATAAAAGAAAAAGCTTTGGCTTGTGCTGTTGAAACTGTTGACAATAAAATTATAGATAAAATAAATATTTTACAGGCAACATTCCTCGCAATGTCGTCCGCTGTACTGAAATTGCAGATAAAACCGGACTTATGTCTGATAGACGGTAATCATAAAATTCCTGACTTGTCTTTTAAACAAGAGGCAATTGTAAATGGCGACACAAAAAGCGCATGTATTGCTGCAGCTTCTGTTCTTGCAAAAGTTACCAGAGATAGGATGATGGCAGAATATGCAAAACAATATCCTGTTTATGAGTTTGAAAAGCATAAAGGGTATGGTACAAAGAAACATATAGAGTTTTTAAAAAAATATGGACATTGTCCTATTCATAGGTTAACCTTTACTCCAATAAAATAAGTAATAGCGTATTTTAACCGGATTAATGATTAGTTGGTTGGTTAAAGAAAACAAGTAAAGATACTGGGTTTGAAAAAGAGAAAGAAGGTGTTGAATATTTAAAATAGTACAACTATGAAATTTTGACAACAAATTTTAAAACTAAATTTGATAGGGAAAGAGTAAAAAATTATAAAGTCGGCATAACTTAAAAATAATATTACTTTGATGTTGAGACTGCTTATCATAGTCATTAAATCTGTATTTTTCTTGGCTGAAAATTCATACTATTTTAATCGGTTGATTGACTACTAAATCTATAAATGAAATGTTAATTGACTGCCAACTCAAATTTTGTTATATTCTCTCTTAAGGATTAGATTAAACAATGATAGATTTACATACACACACTTTTTTTTCAGATGGAGTTTTAAGCCCGTCTGAACTTGTTTACAGAGCAAAAAATAAAGGTTATACCTCTATTGCGCTTACAGATCATATTGATTATTCCAATATGGAATTTGTTATCACAAAAATAGTTAAAGTAGCAAAAATATTAACGGAAAACTATGATATATTAGTTTTACCGGGAGCTGAGCTTACTTATGTACCTCCCAAACTTATCAAATCTGCCACGGACGAATGCAGAAGGTTTGGAGCAAAAGTTATTGTGGTGCATGGAGAAACGCTTGCTGAAAATGTTCCGCCAAATACAAATCTTTATGCTGTTAAAGCTGGAGTTGATATATTGGCACATCCGGGATGTTTATCTGAAGAAGAAGCTGATATCGCAGCTCAAAATGATGTAAAAATAGAAATAACTACAAGAAAATATCATAAAGTTACAAATAAAGAAGTTGCTCAGATTGCGCTTAAGAAAAATGCTAAACTTGTTTTAAATACTGACACGCATATGCCAGAAGATCTTTTAACAAAAGAGATTGTAGCACAAGCCTTGTTTGATATAGGGTTTGGGATAGATTATTACGATATTATGCAGAATAATTCGCATGAGATAATTGATAAAACTGAAATGACATGAGTGCGGGTAAAAGGATAACAAGTATGCATTTTACAGTTAAAGCGATACTTGCAAAATTTTTTCTGGAACAAGATAAATTTAATCGAATAAAAAAATTTATTGTCATACTTGGTTTTTTATCAGTAGTTTGCATAGGATGCTTTATTTGTTGTTTAAAGTACCGTAAAATTAATGAAGCTTCATCTGAAAAATTGACAGAAGCTTGTATAGCTTGTAACAAAGGCAACTGGCAAAAAGGAATTACTATTTTAGATGAAACAATAATTAAATTTAGAAAAACGCCTGCCGCATATCAAGCAAGGCTTATAAAGGCGGATATATTTACAGAACTTCGTGCTTATAACGATGCTTTGCAGATTCTATCAGAAATTATAAGCAACGGAAAACCTGATGTTATAAAGCCACTTGCAAGTGCAAGGATTATTTATATTTATGACTTGAAAAAAGATTACTTTAATGCCATTCTTGCTTCAAAAGAATTTATTGATAAGTACTCTGATCATTTTCTTGTAAAAGATATTTATTTTAATTTAGCGGAATATTATCTTCTTTCAGGATCAAAAGATCAGGCTATGAAGATTTTTAATGAAGTATTGCTTAACTTCCCTGCAACAGAAGAAGCAGAAAAAGCAAAAGATAGACTTAACAGTATAAAACAACGGGGGTGACAAAGAAACTATGAAAAAGTTTTTTTTAGCAATTTTATTTGCTGTTGTATTTACTGTCTCGACGTCAGCACAGGTAGTAGCAATGCAAAATCTTAAAGAAAAAATCGGAATAGGATTCAATACCACGTGGGAACATGTTCCGGTATTTGCATGTAGATATTGGCTGACAGATGATACTGGTGTTGAAGGATTTACAGGTTTTAGAATAAACAATGAAAATAAATATTATGATTTTGAGGATTATTTTGTTTTAGGTGGAAAATTACTTAGAATTATTAAATCGTATAATAATTTAAATGTTATTGCCTCAACAACATTTAGTGTAAATTGCCAAAATAAGAGTAAATCTACATCATGTATGCACCCTGATAAATCTTATTTGGCTTTTCTTGTAAGTTTTGGTTTAGAATGGTTTGTATTGGACAATTTGTCTCTTTCAGCGGACGCAGACTTTAGACTTACTGTAGGTGATAGTAGAATAAGATTTGCAACATATCCTGAAATAAGCATAAAATTTTATTTGTAAAAAAGGAGCAGTCGGAATGAATATCCCCCCAGATTTTAAATATACAAAAACACATGAATGGGTAAAAATTGAAAGTAATAGAGCTACGGTTGGTATAACAGATTTTGCTCAGCATGAGATTACAGATATTGTACATGTTGAACTTCCAGAAATAGGTAAAAAAGTAATAAAAGGACAACCTGTAGCAGTTATAGAATCAGTAAAGTCAGCTTTTGATATATATTCCCCAATAAGTGGTCATATTGTTGGAATAAATGAAACTATATTAAATGCGCCGGAAATTGTAAATCAATCACCTTATGGAAACGGATGTTTATTTATAGTTGAGTTTACAAACGAAAAAGAACTTGAAGATTTGCTTGACGCTGAAAGTTATGAAAAAATAATCTAACAAGGATATTTATGAACTATACGATGCAAAATCAGAAAGATAATAAAAAGATGTTAGAAACAATTGAAATCAACAATTTAGATGAATTATTTAATGAGATCCCTAAAAACTTAAGAATAAAAGATCTTAATATATCTGGTGGTAAAACAGAACAGGAACTTTTAAATTACTTTTCAAGGATTGCTTTAAAAAATAAAACACTTATATCTTTTAGGGGTGCAGGAATTTATGATCACTATATACCGTCTTTAGTGGGTGAAATTATAGGAAGGTCTGAGTTTTGGACAGCATATACGCCTTATCAGGCAGAGGCAAGTCAAGGCACTTTGCAAACGATTTTTGAATATCAAAGTTTAATTTGCGCTTTGACAGGACTGGATACATCAAATGCATCTCTTTATGATGGAGCGACTTCAACGGCAGAGGCTGCTCTACTTGCTTTAAGAGCAACTGGAAAAAACAAAATATTGATTTCTTCTGCCTTGCACCCTGAATATTTACAAACTATAAAAACATATCTTGAGAATTCACGGGCAAAACTTGTTATTTTAGATACGTTGAATGGAGCAGTAGAGAAAAGTTCGATAGATGATGTGATAGATGATGATACGGCCGCCGTTATAATACAGTCGCCGAATTATTTTGGTATTATCGAGAATATGCAGGCCTTGTCTTCTGTAACAAAAGGTAAAAAATCTTTGTTTATTGCTGTAGTAAATCCAATATCTCTTGGTATTTTTCAGTCACCTGGCGAATATGATGCAGATATTGCTGTCGGTGAAGGACAAGTTTTGGGTTCTTCTATGAGTGCAGGTGGTGCAACATTCGGATTTATGGCTGTAAAAAAAGCTTTAGAATGGAAAATGCCGGGAAGAATTATTGGGCAAACTGTTGATAAAGACGGCAAAAGAGGTTTTGTTTTAACTTTACAGTCTAGAGAGCAGCATATAAGAAGGGAAAAAGCTACGTCTAATATATGTACAAATGCGTCTTTAAATGCATTAGCGGGATGTGTTTATCTGTCTGGCTGGGGAAATGATGGCTTTAAAAATCTTGCGAAAACTAATATGTCAAAAGCCAGATATGCTTTTGACAAAATAAAAACTTTGTACGGATTTAAAGCAAAATTTGAAAACCAAGTTTTTTTTAATGAGTTTGTGATTGAAACGCAAAAAAATCTAAAAAAGATTAATAAAATTTTGTTCAAAAATGGTATTTTAGGACCTTTGGATTTATCTGACATCAATGAAAATTTCAAAAATTGTCTTTTATTTTGCATAACAGAACAGAGAACTAAAGCTGAAATTGATAAAGTAGTGGAGTTCCTTGCAAAAATATAATATTTAAATAATAATGTGAAATGATAATGTTTTATCAACTTTAACAAGGGAAATCTTAAATGGAAAAATTATTAAATGAGTTGTCTTCGGAATGTAGACCGGCATATAGTGTGAGTTCTGACGTTGAAGACGTTGAAATTGATTCGCAAGTTCCTGAAAATTTTAAAAGAAAATTAGATTTATGTCTTCCAAATATAGCTGAAATTGATTTATTCAGGCATTTTACAAATCTTTCGAGACAGAATTATGCTTTAAGTACGGTTTTTTATCCTCTCGGATCTTGCACAATGAAGTATAATCCTTTAATAAACGAACGTATTGCAAAATTTGCCGCTTTTAATTCTCTACATCCTTATCAGCCGCCTAAGAGTATACAAGGCGTTTTAGAAATAATGTATGAACTTGAAAAAGATTTATGCGAAATTTCAGGCATGGATTCTTTTTCTCTTCAACCGGCAGCAGGTGCACATGGCGAATTTATGGGACTTTTAATAATTGCAAAATATTTTAAATCGATAAAACAAAAAAGAACAAAAATAATAGTTCCAGATTCTGCGCACGGAACAAATCCTGCTTCAGCGGCTTTTGCAGGTTTTGAAATTGTTCCGTTAAAATCAAAGTCTAATGGCAGTATCTGTTTGGAGAAATTAAAAGAAGTTTTAACTTCTGAAGTTGCCGCAATAATGCTTACTGTTCCGAACACTTTAGGAACATTTGAAAAAAATATACCTGAAATATCGAGACTAATTCACGAAAATGGCAGTCTTTTATATTATGATGGTGCAAACCTTAATGCTGTTATGGGAATAGTAAGACCAGGTGATATGGGTTTTGACGTTATGCATATAAATCTTCATAAAACATTTTCAACACCACACGGTGGTGGTGGACCGGGTTCTGGGCCAGTAGGTGTAAAAACATTTTTGGAGGCTTTTTTGCCTGTCCCTAGAGTGGAAAAAAGAAATTCCAAATTTGTCCTAAATTATAAAAAACCTAAAAGTATAGGTAAAGTGAAAGCTTTTTTTGGTAACTTCTCTGTAATATTAAAGGCGTATGTGTATATAAAAGCATTAGGTGGAAAAGGTTTAAAGAATGTTTCAGAGAATGCTGTTTTAAATGCAAATTATATGCTTTCAAAATTTAAA
>JAISRA010000067.1 GCA_031273885.1 Endomicrobium sp. | reverse complement strand
TAAATGAACTAAAAAAAGAAAAAAATGCCGTAATTTTAGCGCACATATACCAACTGCCGGAAATTCACGATGTTGCAGATTTTGTTGGAGATTCGTTGGAATTAAGTAAAAAAGCAGCGGAAACGGATGCTGATGTTATTGTTTTTTGCGGCGTGCATTTTATGGCAGAAACAGCGTCTATATTAAGTCCAGATAAAAAAGTTTTAATTCCGGATATAAATGCGGGATGTCCCATGGCAGATATGATAACTGCAAAGAAATTAAAGGATTTTAAATCGCAGTATAAAAATCCAGTAGTTATAGCTTATGTGAACACTTCTGCCGTAGTGAAAGCCGAGAGTGATATATGTTGCACATCTTCTAATGCGGTAAATGTTGTAAAAAGTGTTATTGCTGACAAAAATGTTAAAGATATAGATATCCTCTTCGTACCTGATAGAAATTTAGGCGCTTACATTCAACAAACTTCAGGCATAGAAATGAATATATGGATGGGTTTTTGCCCTACGCATAACAATTTTATTTTGCCTGAGTACGTATTAAGAGCAAAAGAAGAACACCCAAATGCTGAAATTCTCGTGCATCCTGAATGTCGACCAGAAGTTATATCTTTAGCAGATCATGTTATGTCAACAGGCATTATGTGTAAATATGTTAAAAATAGCGATGCAAAAGATTTTGTTATAGGTACGGAAATAGGAATTTTGTATAAGTTAAAAAAAGATAATCCTGATAAAAAATTTTATCCCGTGACATCACTTGCTGAGTGTCCTAATATGAAAAAGATTACGTTGGCAAAAGTTTTAGATGTGCTTACAAATATGAGGAATATAGTATTTGTTCCGGACGATATAAGACAAAAAGCTTATCTACCTATTTCAAAAATGTTGCAAATTGTTACTCAACACTAAAATCGTCATACTCCAATAAAAAACAAAGATACCTATTTAGGTGCCTTTGTCATTTTTATGATAAATTTATTAGATTTTTTATAATGAAAATCACTAACTAAAAACCTGATCTTCGACGAATTTTGCAATGATGTGTATTAAAAGTTTATGGCACTCTTGTGTTCTTGCAGTAATTTTTGATGGTGCACAATAACATAGATTGCACATCTTTCTAATCTTTCCACCATCAGAGTTTGTCATACCTATTGTAAAAACGCCTAATTTTTTTGCAGTTTCTAAAGCTTCTATGACATTTTCTGAATTGCCACTTGTAGATATAGCAATAAAAATGTCGCCTTTTTGAGCGAAAGCTTCAAGCTGTCTGCTGAAAGAGAAATTATAACCAAAATCGTTACTTGCAGCAGTTAACGTCGATATATTCCCAGATAAAGCAATGGAAGGCAGTGCCCCTCTGCTTTTTTCAAAACGAACAACCATCTCAGCGGCAAAATGTAAAGCATCTGAAGCAGATCCGCCGTTACCGCATACAATTGTTTTCTTTTTACTTTTATATGCTTTAACGATTTTATTTGCAATATTATCAATGTATTCAAGTTGGGCGTTCTCAAGCATTTTCTTTTTTGTTTCAATGTTTTCATTTATGAGATTTTTAATTAATTCTTTTGTTTCCATTATTCCTCTCTAACACTTTAACAGTTTCATATATGTAGTTCTTTGCAATTTTATTTTCCAAATATATATTTGGAAAGGAAATCAGTACTTACGCCGCCTTTATGAAATGTTTCGTTAGCCATAATTTTACTGTGTAAGGCGGAAGTATTTTTGATACCTTCTATCTCAACTTCTTTCAAAGCTCTCCGCATTCTTATAATAGCTTCATCTCTGTTTGCGCCAAAAGCAATGATTTTTGCAATTAAACTATCGTAAAAAGGCGGTATTGTATAACCGGAATAAACGTGGGTGTCGAGTCTAATTCCCGGACCTCCTGGTAAATATAATTTACCAATAGTGCCCGGTGAAGGAGTAAAATCTTTATCGGGATCTTCTGCGTTTATTCTGCATTCTATAGAGTGACCTAAAATCTTAATCTTTTCAGAATTTATAGAAAGTTTCTCACCAGCGGCAAGTTTTATCTGTTCCTTTACTAAATCTAACCCAGTAACCATTTCGGTAATAGGGTGCTCTACTTGGATTCTTGTATTCATTTCTATAAAAAAGAAATGGTTTTTTTTATCAACTAAAAACTCAACAGTGCCGACGGTGACATATTTAACAGCAGCGGCGGCATTTTTTGCAGCTCTACCCATTTTCTTCCTTAGAGTTTCGTTAATTAATGGAGATGGGCTTTCTTCAACAAGTTTCTGGTGTCTTCTTTGTATAGAGCAATCTCTTTCAGGTAAATATGCAATTTTTCCGTATCTGTCACCAAGAACTTGGAATTCTATGTGATGAGGTTCTTCAATGTATTTTTCCATATATACATCAGAATTTCCAAAGGCAGCTTTGGCTTCCGTTTGGGCCATAATCACAGCATTCTGAAGAGTTTCTTCTGATACAACTATTCTCATACCCTTTCCGCCACCGCCTGCAGTTGCTTTAATTATAACAGGATAACTTATTTTTTTTGCCATAGCAAAAATTTTAGGATCATCCGCACTGATAGGTCCGTTTGATCCTGGAACTGTAGGAATACCTGATTTTTTCATAAGTTCTATAGCTGAAATTTTATCTCCCATTTGTTCTACTGATTCTTTTGCAGGTCCGATAAATTTTAACCCACAAGCCTCGCAAATTTCTGCAAA
>JAISRA010000031.1 GCA_031273885.1 Endomicrobium sp. | reverse complement strand
TGTTGCAGTAAGTGAAAATGTATGCAGGTTTAAAAAAGGTTCTTCGGATGCAGTTTTGTTTGCCACTACAAATCAAATTGAAAGGTTAGCAAAGAAACTTAGTTTGCAGCCCTTTGGGCTGCAAACACTTTCTTTGAAATTAGATAGTGTCATAAGCAAAGAAAAAAATTTTAAATGCAGACAAAAATTACTTGATTTATCAAATCCAGTCATTATGGGCATTGTAAATATTGATCCAAATTCTTTTTCAGGAGACGGTCTTACAGATCCTCGTAAAGCTTGTAATCAAGCGGTTGAGTTTGAGACCCTCGGTGCTGGAATTATAGATGTAGGGGCAGAGTCTTCTAGACCCGGTGTAAAACCAATAGATGCAAAGACAGAAATAAAAAGATTGCTCCCATCTCTTAAAAAAATAAGAAAAAGTGTTAATATTCCAATTTCGGTAGATACTTATAAATACGAGACGGCCAAAGCAGCTTTGTCGGAAGGAGCAGATATAGTAAATGATATTTTTGCTTTAAGAAAGGGGAAAGAAAAACTTGCAAAGCTTATTGCAGATACGAAAGCTGGCGTAATACTTATGCATATAAAAGGGATTCCTGAAAATATGCAGGTAGCCCCGGAATATAGAAATTGTACCTCTGAAATATATGAATTTCTGTCTGAGCGAAAAGAATATGCAATGAGTTTTGGGATAGAAGAAGAACGCATTGCAGTTGATTCAGGGGCTGGTTTTGGCAAAACTGTGAAACATAATGTTGAGTTGATAAAAAATGTAAGCGTTTTCTCTACGCTTGGTGTGGTTGTTGGGGCAGTATCAAGAAAAGGATTTGTCAGGGATCTTGCCGGTGATGATAAAACAGCTTTTACTGTAGCCAATTTTCTTACGGTGTTTTGCGGGGCTGATATTATAAGAGTGCACGATGTAAAGAGACGGCAAACGTTTTAAATATAATTAAAACTTTTCGCAAAGTATAGAGGAACATATAAATGAGGACTATGTTACGGATATACAACTTATATATAGTAAATATTTTGGATGTTCTCATACTATCGATAATATTTTATAAAGTTATTCTTGTAATAAAAGGGACAAGAGCGATTCAAATTGTTGTAGGGTTATTATTTATTTTAGCTCTTACAGTGGTTTCTAGGGATATATTGCATCTTAGAGCTTTGTCATGGCTATTAGAGAATTTCTGGCTTGCTGCTGTTATTATATTTACCGTCATATTTCAAACTGAAATTCGTAATGTTTTGGCTCAAATTGGTGGGCAATTTTGGGGTTTAAAAACTAAGGTCCCTGATTCTTATGCAACAGAAATTATTGCTGCTGTTGAAGATTTAAGTGCGTCTATGATTGGTGGATTAATAGCAATCGAAAACGAAATAGGTTTAAAGAATTTTACTGAAATGGGAGTAGCTTTAAATGCAGATATTTCAAAAGAACTACTTCTTTCAATTTTTAAAAATAAATCTGCTCCTTTGCATGATGGAGCTGTAATAATATTTGATGGAAAAATTATAGCGGCAAGCTGTTTGTTTCCGTTAAGCCATAACACCAATATCAAAATAGTGGGAACAAGACATAGAGCTGCGCTTGGTTTAAGTGAGGTAACTGATGCTGTAGTAATTATTGTTTCCGAGGAAACGGGTCAAATATCTGTTGCATATAAAGGTAATTTAACCAGTAATATATTAGCTTCAAATCTTAAAGAAATAATTAATACAAACGGCAAGGCTTGGAAATTAAAATGAGAAGATTATTGCATATCAGAAATAAAAAAAACTGGAGGCTCAAAGTACTTGCTTTAATGCTTGCATTTTCTGTCTGGCTATATGCAAGATACATATAGAATGAAACTGTTTGGTACCGATGGTATAAGAGGTGATTCTTCAGTATTCCCTTTCGACGATACAACACTTGAAATTATTGGTAGATCTGTAGCTGAAACTTTATGTGGCAAAAATGATATTCTAATCATACGTGATACAAGAGAATCTGGAAAAAGAATACAAAAAAATTTGGCAAAAGGTATTGCAAGTGTTGGCAAAAAATCTATTTTTGGCGGTATTATGCCTACGCCTTCAGCTTCTTTGCTTGTGCGAAGTTACAAATATTCAGCAGCTATAGTAATTTCTGCAAGCCATAATCTCTATATTGATAACGGGATTAAGATTTTCAATTCCAAAGGATTTAAACTTGCCGATTCTGTAGAAGCAAAAATTGAAAAGAAAATAGAAAAATATCTCAACTTAAAAATTACAGTTTCAAATAAAAGAATAATTGTAAAAGAAGATTCTAAATTTTTAAGATTTTATGAAGATTTTATTGTAAGAAATTTTACTGGCATGAATCTTAAAGGAAGGACAATAGTTATAGACTGTGCTAATGGTGCGTCTTATAAATCTGTTCCTTATGTGTTAAAAAACCTTGGAGCAAAAGTTATCGCTTTGAATGTTAAGCCGGATGGGAAAAATATAAATTTAAATTGTGGTGCGTTGTATCCTGAGGTTGTTGCAAAAATAGTAAAAGACTCTAAATCTTTTTGTGGTTTTGCTTTTGACGGAGATGCTGACAGATTAATATGTATTGACGAAAATGGAATGATAAGAGATGGTGATTATTTTTTAGCTTCAATGGCGGTTTGGTTAAAAAGCAAAAAGAAACTAAAAAATAGCACTTTAGTAACCACTGTGATGGCAAACATTGGGCTTTTTCAGGCAATGAAGAGAAAAAAGATACAAGTAATATCTGCAAAAGTTGGTGACAGGTACGTAATGGAGGATATGAAAAAATATAAGGCGTCGCTTGGTGGCGAGCAGTCAGGACATTTTATATTTAAGGATATTTTAACTACAGGTGATGGAATGTTAAGTGCAATTATGCTTCTTTCGGCATTATGCGATACAAATAAAACAATGTCGGAATTTATGAATATAATTGAAAAGTTTCCTCAGGTGTTTGTAAATAGAAAAGTTATAAAAAAAGTGCCTATTGAAAAACTGCCAAAATCTTATAAGCTTATAAAGTATTATGAAAAATCTTTAAATAGAAGTGGAGGTGTACTTGTGAGATATTCAGGTACTGAGAAGCTTTTAAGAGTTATGGTTGAAGGTAAAGACCCAAGGCAAATTAAGATAATGGCAGAAAATATAGCGAACAGTATTGAAGAAGAAATTGAAGCTTAATTTTTAAAAAAAAGACGTGGGGGAATTGGATAAAATGATAAAACTTGGCGTAAATATAGATCACATAGCTACATTAAGACAAACAAGAAAAGAAGGAATCCCATCAATAATTGAAGCAGCTGCAGTATGTGAAAAAGCTGGAGCAGACAGTATAACTGTGCACTTAAGGGAAGATAGAAGGCACATTCAAGATTTGGATGTATACAATTTAAGAAAATCTGTCAAAACAAAATTAAATCTCGAAATGTCTGCAAGTGAAGAAATAGTTAAAGTTGCTCTGGATGTAAAACCGGATTTTGTTTGTATAGTTCCAGAAAAAAGACGAGAGCTTACAACAGAGGGTGGTCTTGATGTTAAAACTAATAAAACAAATCTTGCAAATGTTGTTGCAAGACTTAAAAAAGTAGGAATCATTGTCAGTATATTTATTGCCGCTGATATAGATCAGGTGTTATCATGCAGTGAAATAAATGCTGATGCAATAGAACTTCATACAGGGAAGTATGCAAAATTTTATAAAGAAAATGGATTGAGTTCTTTTGAATTTAAAGCAGAAATGAAAAAAATTTTGAAAGCTTCGAGGGAGACTATAAAAGAGGGGCTTTTACTAAATGCCGGACATGGTCTGGACTATGACAATGCAAAGCGAATTTGTAAAGTTGCGGATATAAATGAATTTAATATTGGTTTTTCAATTATTGCCAGAGCAGTATTTACAGGGCTTGAAACAGCTGTTAAAGATATGAAAGAACTTATTAATAAGGGTTAAAAAGTATGTGTGGAATTGTCGGATATGTAGGTAAAAAGGATGCTGTTGAGGTATTGTTAGAAGGTTTAAAAAAACTTGAATACAGAGGATATGATTCCGCCGGTATTGCTGTCATTATAGATAAAGAATTGCATATAAGAAGAAGTGTTGGAAAACTTTGCAATCTTGAAGAAAATCTTGCAAAAAATCCTTTAAGTATAAGTGCAAGAATTGGCATAGGTCATACACGCTGGGCTACGCATGGAAGACCGTCAGAAGAAAATGCTCATCCTCATACAGATTCTACAAAAAACATTGGTATTGTCCATAATGGTATAATAGAAAATTATGTTGAATTGCGATCTAAACTCGAAAAAAATGGGAAAAACTTTAAATCTGAAACTGATACGGAAGTAATAGCGCATCTTATAAAAAAACATTACAACAATAATCTCCTTAACGCTGTTCAAAAGACTTTAAGTGAATTAGGAGGCTCTTATGCACTTGGAATAATATGCATGAATGAGCCTGATAAGATACTTTGTGCAAGACACAATGCTCCTTTAATAATAGGTGTTGGCAAAGGTGAGAATTTTATAGCTTCAGATATTCTGGCTTTGCTTCCTTATACACGCGAGATGATTTTTCTTGAAAATGGCGATATTGCAGAAATTACTGCTGACAAAATAGTCATAAAAGATATCAAAGACAATAATATAACGACCAGAGAAATAAAAAGTGTACGATGGGATGCTATGCAAGCTAAAAAAGACGGATATAAACATTTTATGTTAAAAGAAATATTTGAACAACCTCGTACGATTGAAGATACTTTCAGGGGTAGGATTTATCCTGATGAAGGTAAAGTTCATATCGAAGAAGTTAAACTTAAAGAGAAAGATATAAAGAAAATTTCGAATATTTATATTGTTGCTTGCGGGACATCGTATCATTCTGCTCTTGTATCAAAATTTTTATTTGAAAATTTTACAAGAATACCTACAGAAGTTGATATTGCTTCCGAGTTTAGATATAGGGCGCCTATTTTAAATGAAAATATTTTAGTTGTTGTTATTTCACAGTCTGGCGAAACAGCAGATACTTTGGCGGCTTTGAGATTCGCAAAAAGTAGGAATTGTCAGACTCTTGCAGTTTGCAATGTTGTCGGTTCAACTATGAGTCGTGAAGCTATGTATGTAATTTATACATATTGTGGTCCCGAAATAGGTGTAGCTTCCACAAAAGCTTTTACGGGACAGCTTACTATTCTTTATATACTTGCTTTAGATTGGGCATATAAAAGAGAAACACTGGCAAAAAATGAATTAAAAACATACTTAAAAGAGTTATGGGAAGTTCCCGTAAAAATAAGCAAATTTTTAAAAAACACTGAATTTGTCAACGATATTGCAAAATTATTTGCGCATAAAAGAGACTTTTTATATTTGGGACGACACGTAAATCATCCTGTGGCATTAGAAGGCGCTCTAAAATTGAAGGAAATTTCATATATACATGCAGAAGGATACGCTGCTGGCGAAATGAAACACGGACCTATAGCTTTAGTTGATGAATCTATGCCTATAGTCGTAATAGCAGTTAAAAGTAAAGTATATGAAAAAATAATTTCAAATATCGAAGAAGCAAAAGCAAGAGGGGCTACTATTATAGCAGTTGCAAACGAATCTGATAAAGAAATTAAACATAAAAGCGATCATGTAATTTATGTTCCTAAAACAGACGAGTTTGTTTCTCCTCTAATAACAGTTGTTCCTTTGCAGCTTTTGGCTTATTATATTGCGGTTTTACTTGGACGTGATATAGACCAGCCGAGGAATTTAGCAAAGTCCGTAACCGTTGAATAAATTGTATTTCGGATTTTGAATTTACTATGCTTCTCGACTATTTGCACGTTGTTAACAAATTTTATCCTTAACTCTAAATGACGAAGTCTGCACAAAGTTATATTAAGGTATAAATTAAAAGTATTGTAAACTGTTGTTTTTTTTATTTTGGAATCGTATAAATTTAAGCTTTGGCTGGGAGAGTTAAACAACTTATGTAGTTTGTTGGAGTGTCAAAATGAATATAGGTATTGATATAGAAGAAGTTAAAAGGTTTAATAAATATATAAAAGATAAAGAA
Organism: Endomicrobium sp.; assembly: GCA_031273885.1. Lineage (GTDB taxonomy): Bacteria > Elusimicrobiota > Endomicrobiia > Endomicrobiales > Endomicrobiaceae > Endomicrobiellum. The sequence continues at coordinate 6,059 of JAISRA010000031.1, read as the reverse complement.
TATCTAAGACGCATTTTCTCAAAAGAAGAAATATTTTATTCTTTACCTAAAAAAAATGCAGCTCAGCATTTAGCGGTTCGTTTTGCAGCAAAAGAAGCTGTTTGGAAAGCTCTGATCGCTAAAAATAAAAAACTTACCGTTATAGATGTTTCTATTCAAAATGACTGGGACGGAAAACCGCAAGTCTATATTAAAAATAAAAAATATAAAAAGATAGATGTTTCTTTATCACATACCGATAAATATGTAGTTGCTGTTGCAATAGTATTTTGAAATACTTTATGAAAAAACAAGAAATTAAAAAATTTATTTTAAATTTAAAAAGAAAACCTGATAGCCATAAGTATGAGTTTGGCCATGTGTTGATAATAGCAGGTTCTAAAACTATGCCTGGAGCAGGCATACTAGCATGTTTAGGAGCATTACGTTCAGGAGCTGGTCTTGTAACTTATGCCGTTAAAAATGAGTTTTTAAATCAAGTTTGCGCAATTTCAAAACCTGAAATAATGTTTTTTATATATAAAACAGCTTCTGATATTATTGATTTTATAAAATCTAGAAAAATTTCATCAATTGTAATAGGCCCTGGCTTAAAAGTGGACAATAATGTTTTGCGTGAGTTTATTAAGAAAATTCTTTCTTCAATAGATATTCCTGTTGTTTTAGATGCTTCGGGACTTGCCTGTTTTAATTGTGTTTCAGATGAACTAAAAAATGTAAGAGCTAAACTTATAGTAACACCTCATTTGGGAGAATTCTCTAAACTTTTAGATATAAAAAGTGATATAGTAAAGAATAACAGAGAGAAAGTAGTTTCAGAGTTTGCAAAAGAAAATTCTCTGTTGTGTGTTTTAAAGGGCAATAATACACTCGTAGTTTCAGATAAGAAGATATATATAAATAATACAGGTACCCCTGCCATGGCAACTGCCGGTAGCGGCGATGTATTAAGTGGTGTAATAGCTTCCTTTGTAAATATTACAGATGATATATTTGAAGCCGTAAAATTTGCGGTTTTCGTGCACGGTATCGCAGGAAAGGCAGCGGAAAGTGATAAAGGTCAAGCAGGTGTTATTTCAAGTGATATTGCTGAAAGTATTTGCTATGCAGTTAAACAATTATTTTCAAAATTATTATAAAGTAAGTTGTCATTTTCATATATTAAATTTTAGAATATATAAATGATTTTTAAAGGGATATGTTTGTAGAGCTTAATAAAAATTCTTAGGAACTGTTTATGAAATATTTAAAAAACTTTTACAGGTTAATAAATTTTTCAGAATATTTGTGTATCGACAAAGCAGTTCTTGAAAACACTGTCTCGAGCTTTTAATTAATATATTATAATTATAATAATGAGTAATAAAAGAATGATTTTTGACTATAAATAAAAAATAATCAGAAAAAATGTATAGAGGTATTATATCAAAAGTTTAATCTCAATCAACAAAGGAAAATCCAGATAGGAGGATATCGATAGGATTTACTTCCTGCAAAAAGTAAAGTTGAATATTTTTCGGTTACAAGATGTAAAACCTAGAAGTTGGGCAGATTTTTAAGGCCTGTATATGTCCGCTATGACGGGGGAGCTATGTAGATTTATGATGTTAGTTTAGCGTGGGCTTACTTACTTATGCTGTGATAAAAAAGAAAATACAGATGCTTCCACGAATACGAAAAAATTAAAACAAATTTTTAATGGAAATGGGAAAGGGCGGCATTATTGTTCATGTTGTTAAGAATATATTTATTGGAATCATTAAAATAGGATTGTTTGTTAGGCAAAAAGAACGATATCTAGATCTCGAAAATGAGAAAGGATGATTCTTTTAGTTCGTGGAAAAATAAGAAGTTTTGATTCACTGATAAATTTTGTTTTAACTAAAACAAAATTTAACCAAGATAGAAGTAATTTAACTCCTTATGATATGAATGGTTTCATAGAAAAAATAATCAAGAATGTTAATCTTATACAAAAAATATTGATAAAATTTTTTGTATAAGATAAAAGCATAAAAGGAAAATAATGTTGTTAATAAATTGATAGAGCAATTGAACTTGAAAGTAAAAAACTCTGATTTTTTAACAAATAATTTTGTAAAAAAGAGGAATTCATAAAATGTATTCCAGAACTATTAAACAATGAAATGAAGTTGTACTGCAAAGAAAAGTACACATGTGCCAAGGTAGATTATACTTGTGAAAATATTCAGGTTAGTGTGATTGTACAAAAAGATAATTCAAAGAGAAAATAATCTCTAAAATGGTGTGAACGTAAAATGACTTTTATTATTGCTAAATTTATACTTTATCTTCATTCATTACGGTTAGTTATGTAGATAGTTGCAAACAGAATAAAGTTTATGATGGATTGTAGCAAATATGTTCTGTAATGCAATTGAAGTTAACACGTACCCCAACCACACAGACAGCTAAAGTAACATTAGAAATGTTTAAACTAGTTCTTGAGATTATTAGCAGAACCAACTTTAGTTTCAAAAGGAAATATTTGAATGTAGAAAGATTTTAGTTGTTAATTCCGAACATGCTATCAAAATTGTGATCATTTCGTTTGTTATTTATTTATAGAGCAGTTTTTCTGTACATTCTTCTCACTTCTCATGCATATTCCCCCATGTCGCTCTTAACAATGAAGCGCATTAATAAATACGCTATAATGTGGGAATAATTGTTCCTACTATGTTTTTAGTGTTATTCATTCTGCTGGCACTGCTGGCAGTGTAGAGGGATTTCTCAAAGATATTGAAATTTAAAAAATGAAGTTTTAATATTCATATATTGCTAGAGTGATAAAAATGGAAGTACCGGTATAGCAGATAGAGATCCTCAATAGAGGAGTGTGTGGGGTATACAGATTTTAAAAAGAAAGAGGAGAAAGACCGAATATTGTGTAAAGGCACAAAAACAGAATCATCTTTTTACATTCGCTTCTTTACCTTAATTGGCTCATAATTATGCCTCCATAGGAGAATGTGCGTATAAACTGAACTATATCGTTATGATGGTTAACATAAATTGCGTAAAAGTTGCAATATATTAATTATGCTGTTGTTAGCTTCTTCATTTTTCACTCATATTGAAAAAATATAATAAATTCAAATTTTTAGTACCGTTTTTTAGTACCGTCAAAATTGTTGCTTAATAGCACGTTTAAGTTTTGTTTAGTATAAAAACAAAATTGTGATTAAAGTACAGGTATAATTTTATAGTAGCAGATTTTCTCAAATCTCGAAAAGTAAAAATTTTATTACATTCACTTAATAAAAATATTTGTCTAGAAATATTAATATGGTTTAAGAATTATTTGTGGATTAAAAGTTTAGATTTTGGAAGTATCTGTAATTTCAACTTCAAAAATACCTCTGTGTTGTTTTGTAGATTCGCTGATTTCACTTTGTTTTTGAACAGTTATATAGTTATCTGTCAGAGCTTTGCTTTTCCCTATCTTAACTGCTTTCCTTTTTTTTCCTATATTTTTGTTTAAAAAATCTTTTCTTTTTATAGAATCTATTTCGAATAGGTCTTTTGATCTGTTTTTTATTTCATGTGCATGGATTTTATTTGTAAACATTGAGGCCTTTGTGCCAGTTCTGTCTGAGTATCTGAAGATATGCAATCTCGCAAATGGATTTCGTATTATAAAGTTGCATGTTTCTTTATGATGTTTCAAAGTTTCTCCTGGAAATCCAGTGATGATATCTGTAGTAAGCGCTAATTCAGGCAGTGCAAGTATTGTTTTATTTACTTTTTTCTCAAATATTTTTGTTGAATATGTTCTGTTCATTTGTTGTATAATTTCATCGCTTCCAGATTGCAACGGTATATGCAGATGACAGCATATCTTTTCAGGATTTGTTTGAAGGAGCTCTATTAATTTGTTGTCAATCTCATTTAATTCTATGGATGAAATACGTACTCTGAAATCTAAAGGAATTTGAACTATTTTTTTAAGTAGGTGAGAAAGTTCTCCGTTGTATTTGCCTATATTTACTCCTGTTAAAACTATTTCAGAATATCCTCTTTTTGAGAAGTTTATAATTTCCGAAAGAATTTCATTTTCAGGTTTGCTCCAAAGAATATTTCTGACGTAAGGCACTATGCAATAACTGCAAAAGCTGTTGCATCCGTCTTGTATTTTTAAAAATGCTCTTGAGTGTTTGTTAAAGCCTGAAACAGTTTGGTTTTGAGGATTGCTAAAAAGTTTTGTTTTGTCTTCTATTATTTCAATGTTTGGGAATAATTTTCTAATGTTGATATTTTTATTTTTTGCGAGACAGCCTGTAAGCATTATTTTTGGTTTATTTGGCAGTTCTGAGACTTTTCTTAAAAAATATTCACATTTTTTGTCGGCTTTTTCCGTTATGGTGCAGGAATTAAAAATAATAATATCGGAGTCTTCCGGATTTTTCCCGCGTTCAAAATTGTCATTTTGAAATTTTTCAGAAATAAGCTGCGACTCGTACTGATTTACTTTGCAACCAAAAGAGAGTACATAATATTTTTTCATTTATCAATTACCATTACCGTTACCGTATTTCGAATCATTTGAACATAAACATAATAACATAATAATGTTTGAAATTTTAAGGTTAAATTGCTTAAAATAGTTTTACTTTCATTTTCGCAAGACAATATATTTATAAATCCTTTGTCTTTTTGAATTCTATATACATTTTAAACATTTTAAAATCCAAAGAACTAAAGTTGTTTTAATAATATCGTCTCTTCTCTTCCGTATTGATAGCTTGCAATACTATAGATACATTCTTGTGTTGTTCCAATTTATTTTTGATAAACTAGTGCCTATACTAGCTCTTTTTGATCTTTTTCTATTGATGAAGCTTCTACCTCGCCCATTTTTGGTGCCCATAAGTCACTCAAATCGTCATTTTGGGTATTGATATGTAAAGTTTATAATAAGCGCTTTATATGAAGCAGATAAAATAATTTCCTTAATTTCTGTTTTTTATTTATATTTATAGAAGTATTTTTTGCTTCATAAGAATTTTCTATACCATTGGTTGAAAATAAATTTTTTCGTATATTCAGGTTTTACGTAAAAGTAAAGTGTATAATTTATATTACTATATAAATTATACATAATCTCAGTTGGCTACTCCGTTAATTTGACATCAATAATCGATTATATAATTTTTGTGATTGGACTTTAGTATTGATCAAAAACAAAAAATTCAATTTATATACTATTTGGTATAATATTTATGGTGGGTTTGTTCTTCTGTATTCCTCAGGTTGGTTCACACACAGAATCAAAATTTGTTGAAAAAACCTTAATATGTCCAGTTTGGTTTGTTTGCACAGTGCTTTTTAAGCCGTTTTGTATGAACGTTTATGCCAATTTCGATAAACTACAGTGGGAATATTTTATATCTTTATTTGCAGTTTCTTTACTTGAAAGAGATTTATTTTTTTAAAAATTTTTTTGGAAAAATTCAAATCATTCGCATGGTAAATATTTGACAAAATTAATATTTTTTTATATAGTTAGCGGAATTATAATATAATTTAGTAAACTTGGTTCAAGCATACAGCTACAGCTCTCTTATTTTTTTAGTTAATATAAGCGATTCAAGTTAATTATCTGGGGGGTGTGGCAGAGTGGTTTAATGCACCAGACTGTAAATCTGGCGGGCTTGCCCTTCGGTGGTTCAAATCCATCCGCCCCCATATAAAAAATTTATTTGCGGGAGTAGCACAGTGGCAGTGCTCTAGCCTTCCAAGCTGGTCATGCGGGTTCGATTCCCGTCTCCCGCTTTTCAGGTTGTTTGTTTTCCTATTTGGCGGCCGAGGTGGCTCAGTGGTAGAGCATCTCCTTGGTAAGGAGGTGGTCGCGGGTTCAATTCCCGCCCTCGGCTAATTTATTTGAATTATAAAATACTATCATAGTAGAGATTTTTGGGGGAAGACAAAAATGGGAAAAGGGAAATTTGACAGGAGCAAACCGCATGTAAACATAGGGACAATAGGGCACGTAGATCATGGGAAAACAACATTGACAGCAGCGATTACAAAGGTGT
>JAISRA010000017.1 GCA_031273885.1 Endomicrobium sp. | reverse complement strand
AAATCTTTAGGTTCTCTATTGATAATCAAATCTCTTACAAAGCCACCGACAATATAGGCGTCAAAATTATTTTCTTTTGCTGCAACAGAAACTTTTTCAATTATTGAGCTGTATCTTTTAGGAATATTTATGTTATTCATATCTGTCAGCATTATAACATAAAATAAAAAAATAAGACTTTTTTGCATTGTCAACTTTGATTGTTTTTTGGTTGATTTAAACACAGAGTATGAACCGACGTAACTTTATGATTTTTACAGCATGAACGGTTTACAATTCTTCTGTCTCATTTTGAGAAGAACGTTTTCTCAACAGATGATTTAAATTTTTTTTTCTTAAATGTATAGAGGTCGGGGTAACTTCGACAAGTTCATCTGGAGTGATATACTCGACTGCTTGCTCAAGGGTCATAAGCGTTGCTGGCTTAAGTAGCGGTGTGTTATCAGAGCCCTTACTTCTCATATTGGTTAGTTTCTTTAATTTACAAGGATTTACAATCAAATCGTTTTCTCTGGAATTTTGTCCTATTATCATTCCTTCATATACTTCAACTCCAGGGTTAACAAAAAGCTTTCCGCTTATTTGTAAATGGTTTAACGCATAAACCGTAGTTCTACCGCGTTCTTTTGCTATAAAGACACCGTTTGTTCTTAAGTCTGAAACATTAACTTTTGGCAGATAATCATAAAAACTATGGTGTAGACTGCCTTGTCCACGAGTATTTATTAAAAACTCATTTTTAAAACCTATCAATGCTCTAGAAGGAATTATATATTCGAAACGCACTCTATTTTCGTTTTCGTTTACTATATTTTCAAGTTTTGCTGCTCTTTTACCAACAAGTTCAAAAATAACTCCTTGATATTGGCTTTCTATATCCAAAGTGAGATACTCCATGGGCTCATAAATTTCCCCATCTTTCTCTTTGTATATAACTTCAGGTGATGAAATTGAAAATTCAAACCCTTCACGACGCATAGTTTCGATAAGAACGGTTAAATGAAGATTTCCTCTGCCTGAAACTTTGAACCTTCCTTCTCCTTTGAGAGTTTCAACTTTTAAGCCAACATTTGTTTGTGCTTCCTTTTCCAGACGTGCTTTTATATGTCTGCTTGTTAAAAATTTTCCTTCGTGTCCTGCAAAAGGTGAATCGTTTACTAAAAAGTTCATAGAAACAGTGGGCTCGTCTATTGAAAGTTTTGGTAGAGGTAAAATATTGTCAATACTGCAGACTGTATCGCCGACTTTGACACCTTCAAGACCTGATATTGAAACTATATCGCCTGCTCCAGCCAGTTCAACTTCTTGTTTTCCGAGTCCGTAAAACTTGTCTATGCGACTTGCTTTTGTAATTTTTGGAGAATTGGCATTTGCATCGGTTACTAATGCTATAGTTTGATCTTTTTTTACAATTCCGTTTAAAATTCTGCCCACGCCGACATTACCTAAAAAGTTATTATAATCAAGTATCGTTACTTGCATTTGAAGAGGTTTTTCAATATTTGCTTCTGGTGATGAAACATGCGAGAGAATCGTTGTAAAAACAGGCTCCATATCTTTACCTTTCTCGTCTATAATTGTACTTGCCCAGCCTTCGCGTCCCGATGCATAAAGTATCGGAAAATCAAGTTGCTCATTAGTTGCACCGAGGTTCATAAATAAATCAAAAACATTATCAACAACTGTGTTTGGTGTTGCGTTATATCTATCCATCTTATTAATAACGACGATAGGTTTTAATCCAAGAGTAAGTGCTTTTCTTAAAACAAAACGCGTCTGTGGCATTGGTCCATCAACGGCATCAATCATCAGGATTGCACCATCAACCATTTTCAATATTCTCTCTACTTCACTACCAAAATCGGCGTGTCCGGGAGTATCTACTATATTTATGGTGTTCCCTTTGTAATTTACAGATGCACATTTTGCAAGAATGGTCATACCTCTTTCTCTTTCAAGCGGGTTAGAATCTAAAACCATATCTTGCGCTTCGTCACTTTTCACAGTAAATTGTCCTGAAAATTTTAACAATGAATCCACTATAGTTGTTTTACCGTGATCAACATGGGCTATAATAGCAACATTTCTTACGTTATTTCTTTTCATAATTTCATAAAAACTAGATCTTTATGCTTAAGATCGAGTTTTATTGTCCTCTTTTATAAATTTATTGTGACGTAATTATACATTTTTTATACTATTTTGTGTGTAGGCATAGTGTCTTTAAGTATTTAGTTTTAATTGACAGTCAAAAGTATCTTTTTATATAATACTAAAATAGCAATAGTATGCCTGAGACATATTCGAAATATAAGAGGTTTTGTATGATAGTGCTCACCGGCGGCGCAGGTTTTATAGGTAGTTGTTTTTTGTGGAAGTTAAACCAAGAAGGCATAAATGACGTTTTGGTTGTTGATCATCTTGACAACGATGAAAAATGGAAAAATTTAGTAGGCAAAAATTATTACGACTATATACAGAAAAGTGATTTTTTTAATGCCGTGGTAAGCAGACAAGTCCCGAAACCTAAGGCCGTTGTGCACTTTGGAGCATGTAGCTCTACAACTTTTACAGACGCGAATTATTATATAAAAAACAATTATGAGTATTCTAAAGTTCTTGCTTTATGGGCATTTGAACTAAAAATTCCTTTTATTTATGCGTCGTCTGCTGCAACGTACGGCAACGGTGAATTTGGTTATTATGATGATATATTGAAAGTAAGAAATTTAGTACCACTAAATATATATGGGTTCTCAAAGCATATGTTTGATTTGTGGCTTTTAAATACTAATTATATTAGTAAGGTTGTGGGTATAAAATTTTTTAATGTTTTTGGGCCCAATGAATATCATAAGAGAGATATGCGTAGCGTAATTTGTAAAAGTTATTATGATATTTTCTCAAATGGCGAGATAAAATTATTTAAATCTTGCAATTCTGATTATTCAGACGGCGGGCAGTGCAGAGATTTTGTGTACATCAAAGATGTTGTCGAAGTAATATATTTTTTACTTAAAAATCCGTCGATAACAGGAATATTTAATCTTGGTACCGGTAAGTCAAGAACATGGAACGATGTAGCGAAATCAATGTTTGAGGCGGTAGGTAAAAAAGAAAACATAGAATACATTGATATGCCAGATTATTTGAAATCAAAATATCAGTATTTTACAGAAGCAAAAATGGATAATCTTAAGAATGTAGGATATAACAAACCTTTTATGGAGCTTGAAGATTCTATAAAAGATTATTGTTGCTATTTAAAAAATAAATCTTATTTATAAATTAATAAAATAAATCATGATTGTATAAGTTACGGTATGGTTATGAACCTTTTAAAATTAATATCTTCGATTGAAAAACAAACTATTCTTGTTATAGGCGATACTATGGTTGATAAATTTATATGGGGGAAAGTAAAGAGGATTTCTCCAGAAGCGCCTGTTCCGATTGTAGAAATTACAAAAGAAACTGAAACTCTTGGTGGCGCTGCAAATGTTGCAAATAATATAATGGCTTTGAAAGGCACAGCCTTTATTGTAAGCACAATAGGCAAAGATATTGCAGGAAAGTCTTTGATTAAAATGCTTGTAGAAAAAGGAATTGATTCAAGTTATTTGATTTGTGATTCACAAAGACCAACAATTGTAAAAACAAGAATCATTGCCTCAAGTCAACAGCTTGTAAGAGTGGATAAAGAAGTAAAAGATTTTTTTGACCGTAGCGCTGAAACAAAAATTATATCAAATATAGAAAAACTTATATCTCAGGTGAATGCAGTAATAATTTCAGACTACGGTAAAGGCGTTGTAAGTCTTAAAGTTCTTAAAAAAACAATTTTTCTTGCAAGAAAATTTAAGATTCCGGTTACTGTAGATCCGAAGGTAAATCACTTTAAAAAATACAAGAAAATCACAATAATGACTCCCAATGAGAAAGAAGCAATCGAGGGAATGAATGCAAAGAATATAAAAAACGATGAAGATATGATGGTGCTAGGTAAAAAAATTCTTAAAATGTTAGATTCTAATTCGGTGCTTATCACTCGCGGAGAAAAAGGTATGATGCTTATTCAGCATAACAATAAAATTATAAATATTCCTACGAGGGCAAAAGAAGTTTATGATGTTACTGGAGCCGGAGATACTGTTATTTCTACTTTGACTTTAGCGTTGGCGGCAAAGGCCGATTTGTTGAGCGCAGCAGAAATTGCAAATTTTTCCGCAGGCATAGTTGTCGGAAAACTTGGCACGGCTACAGCAAGTTCTCAGGAACTAGAAAGAACTATACTGGATTTTTATAAAAAATGAAAACAGCTGTGATTATACCTTCAAGATATGAATCAAGTCGTTTCCCAGGCAAGCCTTTAGCGTTAATTAATTGTAAACCTCTCATACAGCATACTGTTGAAAGGGTAAAGCGTTGCAAAAAAATTGATTTTATAGCGGTTGCAACAGATGATAAGCGTATTTATAATACAGTAAAAAAGCTCGGAATTGATGTTTTTATGACTCCTAAAACATGTAAAAGCGGTACGGATAGAGTTGCTTTTACCGCGTCAAAATTTTTAAAAAACTATGATATTTTTATTAACGTGCAGGGTGATGAACCTCTTATAGATCTGAATCTTATAGACGAACTTGCTGTTTTGCTTAATAAAAATAAATCTGTTGAGTATGTAACCGCTGCTTTCTCGATAACAGAAGAATCTGTTATAAATAATCCTAATGTTGTAAAAGTTGTTTTTGATAAAGACGGATATGCATTGTATTTCTCTAGGTATGCAGTTCCGTATAATAGAAATAAATCTACGGTGAAATATTATAAGCATATAGGAATATATGGATATAGAAAAAATTTTTTGTTAGAGTTTTCGAAAAGTAGTGTATCATCTTTGGAAAAAGCTGAGAATCTTGAACAGTTAAGAGTTTTAGAGAGTGGGCAAAAAATAAAAGTTGTTATTGCAAAACACGATTCTATAGGTGTAGATACGCCTGAAGATATTTTAAAAGCTGAAGAATATTTATAATAATATGTTTTATAAAGCAGGTAAAGTGATTT
>JAISRA010000116.1 GCA_031273885.1 Endomicrobium sp. | reverse complement strand
GAATTGAAATACGGTTTTATTCTATTTATGAGCTGTCTTTCAATGAGCAACGCTTCTCTTTCAGACGTGCATAAAATATAATCAATCTTACACATAGCCGTTATAATAGCAGTGGATTTTGAATTTATGTCGGCACTAAAATAAGATGAAAGTCTGCTTTTAAGGCTTTTAGCTTTGCCGATATAAATAATGTTTCCTACCATATCGCGCATTATATAAATGCCCGGCAATTTAGGAATTTGCTCAAGTTTTTTATTTTTAGATTTCAACATACAAAGTTAAACCATTTTTAATTACCTTTATTTCTTGAGAAAATATGTACAAGTATTTTTAACTCTTCAGATTTTAAAATATATGAAACCGTGATAAATGTTGCTAACCCCGAAACTATTGCAGCAGAAACTGCAATAAACAAATTTTCTGAAATTTTGCACATATTCCAAGCTGCAATACCGGTGAAAACAGCAGCAAGTAAAGACTTGGAAAACGAAAACAATATTTGTCTAATCTCGAGTTCGCCTATACGTTTTTTTAGGTATATGACAAGAAGTATGAAATTAAAATACGAAGATGTGGCTGTTGCAAGTGCAAGACCGCCGACGCCCATTGGACGCATTAATACTAAACATAAAATAATATGTAAAATCATAGCCGCTATCGCTATCTTTACAGGCATTTTTGTATCTTGAAATGAGTAAAACGCATTTGCAAAAATTTTTGATAAAGAGTAAGCAGGAAGACCTAAAGAATAGTAAAACAATGCGTTATTTGTCATAATCGATCCTAAAGAATCAAACCTGCCATATTCAAATAAAAGTTGTACTATTGGAAGTCCTATAACCATAAGTCCTGTTGCCGCCGGAAGAAGAGTAAAAACTGTAAGACGTACAGAATAATTAAGAGATTTTTTCAGAGTTGCCATATCTTTTCCTGCAAAAGCTTTTGACATTACTGGAAGTGAAACGCTAACAAAAGCCAGTCCAAAAATTGCCAAAGGCATCTGCATAAGTCTGTTGGAATAATAAAGCGCCGACACCTGTCCCTCTCCTAGAGAAGAAGCGCACCTGCTATCAACTAAAGCATTTATTTGATCTACAGACAGACCTATAATTGACGGTATCATAAGAAATACAATTTTTCTTACACCAGAATGTTTCAAGTCAAATCTAAATTTTAAGTTCCAACCCAACTTTTTAAGTTCTGGGTATTGTATAAAAAAATGCAGTGCTCCGCCAATAATAACACTTATAGCTAGCCCTCTAATCTGATTGCCTGGAACAATTAAAGGAGAAATAATAAGCATATAAAAAATTTCGGAAAAACTTAATGCCGACGGTGCAAAAGCCGGAAGAAAAAACGAATATAAAGCGTTTAATATCGCCAATAAAAAGGCTGCAAGACATATAAAAAAAACAAAAGAAAACATCAGTCTTGTAAGTTCTATTGTGAGTCGCATTTTTTCAAAATCATTTGAAAATCCCCCTGCTACTACCTTTGCAAGAACTGGTGAAAAAAACATCCCTAAAACAGATATCACTGCCAGCAATAACAAAAGAATTGTAAACACTGCATTTAAAAATTTCTGCACTTCCGGTTTTTCTTTTGTATGTAAATACTCGCTTAATACAGGTATAAATGCCACTGAAAACGAACCTTCCCCAAATATACGCCTGAAAAAATTTGGAATTCTAAAAGCCGCATAAAAAGCATCGGCAGACATACCAGTGCCAAATAAATTAGCGACAAGCACATCTCTAATATAACCTAAAATTCTTGAAAAAACCGTTCCTAAAGCTGTTTTCACTACATGCTTTGCTAATATTTTATTCCCCATAATTATATCTTTATATTTATTTTTTTTTGCTTTAATGCTTTAAATTATTTCAGACATTCTATCAATGTTTGAAATATTCATTTTTCAAAAATAACAATTTAGAAACTTCCATAATCTTCTCATAAACTTAAAACACATTTTACAACAAGTAGCTTTTAAAAATACTCTTTTATCGTAAAACTTTGTATAAGCAAAGATTTGTTCATTTGATAATTCTATAATTTTACAATTTGAATATTTCTCATTTCCTTTATCATATAAACAATCTAAAATGAACTTATAATTTCCATCGCCCTACTCAAATGTAGCTAAAATTAATTTTATATCTTAGAAATATTAATTTTAATTTATAATTTATGCTCTATCATACTATCATACTAGTCTCAGTTCAACACTATTTCTTTTTTGACTTAATCATAATTTCAAGTTTATAAATTCTACTTCGGGCTGAGCTTTAAACCATGTGTTTTGGCGTTTTGCGTAATGCCTCGTATCTTTTGAAAATTTCATAATTAAATCGTCTTTTAAAATCTTTTTATCAAAATATTGTATTATATGTTTGTACCCTATGCCACTTAAAGCAGGGCAGCTTCTATCAAACCCCATATCTAAAACTTTTTGCGTTTCTTCGATCATTCCATTTTCCATCATATACTTACATCTTTCATTAATTCTTTTATATAAAACTTCATTATCAATGGAAATGGTGTAATGTTTAAATTTATATCTTGGACTTTTAGGCTTAAAATGTTCTTTAAGAGGTTTCCCTGAAAGGATATTTATTTCAAGCGCTCTAAGCAACCTTTGCGGGTTTTGTTTATTTTTTTCAGCAGCTTCAGGATCTAATTTTAAAAGTCTGCTATAAAGTTCTTCTCGGGAATTAGCTTTTAGTTTTTTTCTCAAAATTTCATCTGTTTTAGGCATGTCATCTAATCCATAAAGCAAAGCTTTAATATACAAGCCCGTGCCACCTATTACAATAGGTATTCTGTTCCTATTTAAAATTTCTGAAATCTTCAAATCAGCGTCACGGGCAAAAGTTACAGCGCTATATGTTTGATCTGGATTTACAACATCTGCTAAATGCTGCAAAACTCCATCAATTTCGCGAAGACCGTCTTGTATATAATTCCCTTCTTTATTTGTCCCAATATCTAAATATTTATATATCTGTCTTGAATCACATGAAATTATTTCACCGTTTTTTTCTTTACAAAGTTCAACGGCTTTTTTTGTCTTTCCGCTTGCTGTAGGTCCTGAAATTATTATTATTATACCCATCTCTCTCAATACTTACTGCTCATTTTTTGTAACGGCAAAGAACAATAAATAACTATAACTTCAATTTTTATTACAACTTTAAATCAATTCAATCTTTCTTTTCTAAAACCAATTTTTTGTTTTTAATTGTTTTTCTCCCTATACATATACATAGCACATTAAATCTGTCACGTTATACAACTTGTGCCGACAAAAAACTTATTTGCGTCTAAAGAACTTTTCAAGTTCACTTTGAAAAATTCTATATACCGTAGGTCTCCCGTGAGGACATGTAAAAGGATGTTTGCAATTAAAGAGGTCATTTACAAGTTTTTTTGCTTCAATAAATGAAACATTATCGCCAGCTTTTATACTTGCTCTACACGCTGAACGTATAATCTTATCTTTTTTCTGTTCTATTTCCATATTTTTATCATCTTCAATGTCAGCAATAATTGTTTTAACTATTTGCCCTATTGATGTACTGCCAAGCAATGAGGGATATGCCGTTATCCTAAAAGAGTTATGCCCGAATTCTTCAATACTTATCCCAAGTTCGTTAAAAAGATTTATACTTGTTTTAAGCAGTTCTGAAATGCTTGGAGAAAGATCAAAATTTTCAGGTATAAGCATTCGCTGCACTCCAACGATCTGATATTTCATCTGCGCAAGATAAAGCTCATATATCACTCTTTCCGCAGCCGCATGTTGATCAAAAATATACAAAACATCTCCATTTTCAACAATAATATAAGTATCAAAAATTTGTCCTATAATTTTGATATTGTCATCAAATTTTTCAGACAAAAGTTTTTCATGTTTTGCAAAAACATTGACATACTCATCTATGTCATAAGTTTTCTTGGAAAGAGCATAATTATGGTTAGGTTCCTTAAAATAACTAACCGGCTGCGACGTCCTCTGTGTATAGTCAGAAGAACACAAAACAATTCCTGAATTATTCCGTGTATCAGTTTCTATATTATTACATCCAGACACATCGTTTATTGCCGAGAAGTTAATAGGATTTACCAGATGGTCATAATATTTAACATTAACAGCATTCCTTAATGTTTTATAAATAATGTCGTACATGCCACTTTCGTCGGCAAATCTCACTTCTCTTTTAGCAGGATGTATATTTACGTCAATTTCTGCAGGATCAATGGCAATATAAATTAAAATCCCAGGATATCTATTGTGAGGAATTGATTCTTTGTAGGCCTGATAGATGCAATGAATAAGCCATTTAGGGTAATTTACAGGTCTTGAATTTACAAA
>JAISRA010000139.1 GCA_031273885.1 Endomicrobium sp. | reverse complement strand
GATATTCCTGTTGCAATGCATTTGGATCATGGAAATTCTTTGGAATCGGTCGTGAAAGCAATAGAACTTGGTTTTTCGTCAGTAATGATAGATGGTTCTTTAATGGAAGACGGAAAGGTAGCTTCAACTTACGATTACAATGTAAAAATTACGCGTTCAGTTGTAGAATATGCGCACGCAAGAGGTGTTTCTGTTGAAGCAGAAATTGGAACTCTCGGTGGTATTGAGGACGGTGTAGGTTCAGAAAAAGTACATTTAACAGATCCTGAAGATGCAAAAAGATTTGTAGATGCTACCAATGTTGATTCTTTAGCTATAGCTATAGGTACTTCTCACGGGGCTTATAAATTTAAAGGTGCTGCAAATCTTGCTTTTGACGTTTTAAAAGAAATTAGATCATTAATAGATATTCCGATTGTATTGCATGGTGCTTCATCAGTCCCTAAGGAGTTGATAGATGAGATTAATCAATATGGTGGTAAGATGCCTGGTGCAGCTGGCGTGCCTATATCAAGTCTTCAAGAAGCAATTAAACTAGGTGTATCAAAAATCAATGTTGATACCGACGGAAGACTTGCAATTACGGCTGCTGTTAGGAAAGTTCTTGTAGAAAATCCTGAAAAATTTGACCCTAGAGATTATCTAGGACCTGCAAGGATTGCTCTGGCAAATCTTATCGTTTCAAAAATGAAAGCTTTTGGAACTGTAGGTCATGCAAAAGATTATGTTCCAAAGACTCTTGAAGATATGAAGAAACTATATGCGTCTAAATAGTTTGTTTTTTACGTGTTCTAGATTGAGCCTCATTGGGGGCCTTAGTATATTGCTTTTGCGATTTTATGAGCTAAATTGGAATGTTTGTATTTTTCCTCGAGTGATTTAGCTTTGGGATTTAGTTTTGGAGAAAGGTTGTTTTTGTGGACTATTTTTTTAAGTATTTATACTGTTACAATGTTATTGGGAACAGTTATTATAGTTGTAAATTTAAAATTCTTTAGTAGCAAAATTAAACGTTAGCACTGTAATTCTCTTAAAGAGCTAAGCCTAAAGAATAATTTCTTAGCTGTTCCGTCGGATAAAAAAATCGACGGAGCAGTGTTAGTCTTAATAGTCATGGATTTCATTGTCTGCAGTACTTTTCTACCATAAATATAAATTCTTATTAAAATTTTACAGTCGTATATTCAGAGGTTGATATTGTTTTTTTAAGATGAGAATAAAGACACTGTAGTAAATATTGATAAAATTTAGCAATCAATAATTTAATAGATAAGATAAATAATAACTTAAATAACTTATAAAAACTAGTGCTGGGCAACAAGGAAAACAAAAACTTATCGCATAGAACATGAAATATAACATGAAGTAGTATAGATAATGCCGGTTGACGATGTAATAAAAGTAACTAAGACAATGCTTGCTCAAAAAAAAACAGAAAATATAAATATGCATTAAAAATAAAATTTTCAGTTTGTATTTTCATGGTTAGTTGCTAGTAATGTAAGTTGATATTTAGATAATACGTTAGAAGTTAGTTTTTGTAATAAATTGAAGGAGATGATTATTCTTTATTTTGGTTGCATTTAAAAAATGATAGAATTTATGTGTGTGGCTTGTGTATGAATAAAGATATGATAGAAAAACCAATAAAAAAAAATAGAGTTTATAAAGGGAAAATATTAGAACTTTTTTGTGATGATGTTAAGCTTCCAAATGGCTCATTGTCTATAAGAGAGTATTTAAATAATACCGGAGCATCAGCTGTTCTTCCGTTTATAGATAAAAATAGTATTATTTTAGTAAAACAGTATAGATATCCTTTAAGCAAAATAACTTATGAATTGCCTGCAGGCAAAATGGATAAAGGTGAAACTCCGCTTGAATGTGCAGTCAGAGAACTGCGAGAAGAAACGGGATATAGGGCTAAGAAATTAGAAACTGTTTTATCTTTTTATCCTACTGCGGCTTTTTCAACAGAGATAATACATATTTTTGCCGCCTTTGGGCTTGAAGGAGGAAAAGAAAAGCTCGATGAAGACGAATTTGTTTCAAAAGAAATTTTAAACTTTCAAGATGCCATTAGAATGGTAAAAACTGGAGTGATAAAAGATTCAAAGACGATCATAGCATTATTATATTTTGAAAACATTTTGGAATAGAAAGAGGATTCAATGGGCAGAAGCAGTTATTGTGGTGACGTAGGTGAAAATAACGCAGGGCAGACAATTGTAGTGTGTGGATGGGTGCATTCTCGTAGAGATCATGGCGGCGTAATTTTTGTTGATTTAAGAGACAGGGCAGGTGTTTTGCAAATTGTTTTTTATCCTGAAAATAAAGAATTGTTTAAAATAGCAGAAAATTTAAGGAGCGAATATGTAATTTCTGTTAAAGGTTTGGTTAGAAACAGACCGGAAGGTACATTAAATCCAAATATCCCTACGGGTAGTATAGAGCTTGTGGTTGCAGAACTTGAAATTTTTAATACTGCTCCAGAACTTCCTTTTGAAATTACAGACTATGTTGCAATTTCCGAAGAGTTAAGATTAAAATATAGATACTTAGATTTACGCCGTCCCAGTATTCAGAAAAATTTTATAATGCGTCACATGATTTCAAATAACGTGAGAAATTTTTTAAATGAAGAAGGTTTTCTAGAAATAGAAACGCCGTTTTTAACTAAATCTACTCCTGAAGGAGCTAGAGATTTTTTAGTGCCGTCAAGACTTCATCGAGGCAGTTTTTTTGCATTGCCGCAGTCTCCTCAACTTTTTAAACAACTCTTAATGGTTTCAGGATTTGATAAATATTATCAATTTGCAAGATGTTTTAGAGATGAAGATTTACGTGCAGACAGACAACCTGAATTTACGCAGATTGATCTTGAAATGTCGTTTATAGAAGAAGATGATATAATAGATCTTGTAGAGAGAATGATATCAAGAGTTTTTAAAAATGTACTAAATCTTGATATAAAGATTCCTTTTGAAAGAATTCTTTATGACGATGCAATGATTAGGTATGGTTTAGACAAACCTGATACCAGGTTTGAGATGGAAATAAGAGATTTTTCACAGGAATTTAAGAATAGTAGTTTTGATGTATTTTCCTCGGTAATTTTAGAAGGTGGTGTTGTAAGAGGGTTGTGTATTCCAAAAGGCGCAGATTTTTCGCGATCTGAAATCGACGGACTTGTGAAATTTGTAGGTGAATACGGTGCTAAAGGCTTAACTTGGATAAAAATTACTGATTTGGGTGCGAAATCTAATATAGTGAAATATTTTAATGAAGAAGAAATAAAGATAGTTATATCTAAGTTTAACGCTGAGTCCGGCGATTTAGTTGTTTTTATTGCAGGCGATAAAAAAACAGTTGCGCAGGGATTAGGTGCATTAAGACTTAAAATGGGCAAAAAATTAGGACTTATAG
>JAISRA010000071.1 GCA_031273885.1 Endomicrobium sp. | reverse complement strand
GTCATTATGATGGTTTTATGAAAGATGGGCGCGTTAAGGGCAGATGGTTTAACGTAAAATAATACGTCTTTGCTTTCTCTTTTGATTTTTTTACATTATAAAAGATATAGCTTATTTGCAAGCTATGAGTAAGTCAAGCTATGGTTTATTTAATAAAAAGTTCAAACTATATGCGTCGTGTATTATTGCACAGCTCAAAATACTTCATTATAAGTAATAAGAGGTACTTTCAAAATTTAAAATATTTGTTTGCATAGATAATTTTGGTGATTTTAAATTAGAAGGCGAAAATGAATTATATACTTTTAGGTCCTCCCGGAGCAGGGAAGGGTACACAGGCAAAAAAGATTGTTGAAAGATTTAGTGTAGTTCATTTATCTACAGGTGAAATGTTTAGGGAGGCAAAAAGATCAGAAAGGATAATAAGTGAACTTCTTACGTCGGGTCAGCTTGTTCCTGATGCATTAGTTATTGATATGGTAAAAAAATATTTTGTGAAAGACTATATGAAAAAAGGATTTCTTTTAGACGGATTTCCAAGGACTGTAAGACAAGCTGAAAAACTGAATGTAATTCTTAAATCTGAAAGTATAAAAATAGATGCAGTTTTTTTTATAGATATATGTTTTGAAGAAGCGATTAAGAGAATAGCAGGAAGAAGAGTTTGTTCATGCGGAGCAAGCTATCATATAACAGCTCTGCCGCCAAAAGAAGTTGGGAAATGTGATGTTTGTGGTGGTAGGTTAGTCCAAAGAAATGATGATAGAGAAGATACTGTCAGAGATAGGCTTAGTGTTTATGAGAAGCAGACAAAACCTTTGGTTGAGTATTACAGTAAAGCCGGTCTACTTATAGATATAGACGGGCTTAAAGATGAATCAAATGTATTTGAACAAATAAGCAGAAAAATAAAAATATAGTTTTTGTTGAGTATGTTTAGGAGTATTTGGGATGTTTTTAAAAAAACAGAGAATAATAGAATTAAAAATAGCAAAAGAAATTGAAAAAATGAGGATTGCAGGGAGAGTTGTAGGAGAGATTTTACAGAAGCTTTCTGAGATAATCAAGCCCGGAATAACAACGAAAGATATAGATATTTTTTCAGAAAATTATATAAGATCATTGAAAATGATCCCAGCGTTTTTAGGTGTACAAGGAATTCGTTCTCCTTTTCCAGCATCTGCATGTGTTTCTATAAATGACGAAGTAGTGCACGGAATCCCGAGTGTTTCGCGCGTACTTAAATCAGGAGACATAGTTTCTGTGGATATGGGAGTACTTTACGAAGGTTATTATGGTGATGCGGCAAGAACATACGCGGTTGGTAGCATATCAAACGTTGCTGCAGAGCTTCTTGAAATTACTGAGTTGTCTTTACGGAAAGGTATTGAGCGGGCACTGCCTGGTAACAGAGTTGGCGACATTTCCAGTGCAGTCCAAAAAACAGTTGAAAAGGCCGGATTTTCCATAGTGAGAGATTTTGTTGGGCATGGAATAGGCAGGGCTTTGCATGAAGATCCTCAGATTCCTAATTACGGTAAAGCCGATACTGGTATTAAACTTATTGCAGGCATGGTTATTGCAATAGAGCCTATGGTGAACGTTGGAAGTTATGAAGTTTGTATTTCGGATGATGATTGGACGGTTGTTACAAAGGATGGTAGTTTAAGCGCTCATTTTGAGCATACTGTTGCGGTAACTCAAGATGGATGCGAAATTTTAACAAAGGCATAAAATGAATAAGGAAGAGAAAATTATCGTTGATGGAATAATTTTGGAATCTTTGCCAAATGTGGTATTTAAAGTAAAAATTACAGAGGGTGGGCATATTATTTTGGCGCATATTTGCGGTAAGATGAGAATGCATTATATAAAGATCCTTCCCGGTGATAAGGTGAAAGTAGAACTTTCTCCTTATGACTTAACGAGAGGAAGAATAATATATAGAGAGAAGTGAAAATTTAGTATTGAATAGTGGAGTGCGAAAAATGAAAGTCAGGGCATCAGTAAAACCGATTTGCCAGAAATGTAAAATAGTAAAACGTAAAGGTGTGGTAAGAGTGATATGTTCAGATCCCAGACACAAGCAAAGACAGGGTTAAAATGAATAAAAAACTGAGAACAAAAGACGTCGTGATATCGTGTATAATAAAGAAATAGAGCAAAAAATACGGAGGATATAAAATGGCTCGTGTAGCTGGGATAGATTTACCAAAGAACAAAAGACTTGATATAGCGTTAAGATATATTTACGGTATCGGGCCCGCCATGTCTGGCGAAATTATTGCAGAACTTGCTTTAGATCCTGCAAAGAGAGTTAAAGATTTAGTAGGAGAAGAAGTTAATAAGATAAATAATCTTATATCAAAAAATCTAAAAGTTGAAGGAGATCTCAGAAGAGAAATTCAAGCAAATATTAAAAGACTAATAGAAATAGGTAGTTACAGAGGGTCTCGTCACAGAAGAAATCTTCCTGTAAGAGGACAAAGATCTAAAACCAATGCACGTACGAGACGCGGTAAGAGAAAGACTGTTGGTGCAGGGAGGGCTCTAGCTTTGGGTAAAAAGGCTAAATTATCGTAAGTTCTACTTTTGTTGTTTCATCGACTTTGCTGTCTGTGCACAATGCATGTATTAAAAATGTTTTATGATTAGGTGTAGTATTTGTTGCTGTGATGAGGAATGAGATTTTAGCAACTATCTAAATTATGAGTCGGTATCGGTATTTGAGTAAAGATTTAAGATGAAACATAAATAAAATATGGAGGAAGTATGGTCGAAGAAAAAAGGAGTGGTGAATTTAAAAAGAAAAAATACATCGGTGGAGTAGCAAGAGCTTATGTATTGTCAACATTTAATAATACGATTGTTAACATAACAGATGAAAAAGGTAATACATTGGTATGGGCCTCAGCAGGTGGATCTGGATTTAAAGGTACAAAAAAGGGAACTCCATTTGCGGCTCAAATGACAGCTGTATCAGTAGGTAAGAAGGCTATTGACATTGGTGTTAAACAAGTTGCGGTTTTTGTGAGCGGTCCGGTGTCTGGAAGAGAGACGGCAATAAGAGGTTTGCAGAGTTCTGGTCTTGGCATAATGGCAATAAAAGACATTACTCCTGTTCCGCACGACGGCTGTCGTTCGCCTAAACCTAGAAGAGTATAATGTAAAAAAGATAATGTTTGTACTGGACAGTTTTGCTGTCGAGCATTTTTTTAATAAAAGTTAGGATTATGAATATCTTTGGAGGGGTTTTAATAAATGTCACGTTATTTAGGGTCAGTATGTAAGTTGTGTCGTCGTGAAAAGGAAAAACTTTTTCTGAAAGGGGAAAGATGTTCTTTAAATTGTACTCTTGAAAGAAAAAGGGGTAAAAATGGACCGGGACAACATGGTGCCGGCAAAAGTAAAATATCCGATTATGCGAAACATTTGCGTGAAAAGCAGAAGGCAAGAAGAATATATGGTTTGACCGAAGGACAATTTAGTCGTTATTATGAAGTAGCTGAAAAAATGAAAGGTTCGACAGGAGACAATTTGCTTAGAATTCTTGAGCTGAGGCTCGACAATGTAGTTTTCAGTTTAGGGCTTGCATCATCTAAAAAAATGGCAAGACAAATTATAAATCACGGCAATGTCTTAGTTAATGGAAAAAAGGTAGATGTTCCGCGGTATCAGGTAAAAGTTGGTGATGTTGTAACGGTGTCTGAAAAATATAGAGCAGGAACTGTCATGAAGAAACTTGTTGAAAAGACGGCATCAAATATTCCTATATGGTTGAGTTTTGATAAAAATAAAATTCTTGGAACAGTCATAAATGAGCCTGTTGCAGGAGAAGTTTCTCATCCTGTAAACAGTCAGCTTATTGTTGAATACTACTCAAAATAAACTAACAGCCAAATGGCTTGTTGAATGAGGTTATAAAGAATGAAAGCACCGGATTTAGAAAAGTTGCGCAAATTTATTTTAGACGAAAAAACTGCTACGAGATTTTATGGTCGTTTTACCGCAGTGCCTTTTGAACGCGGTTATGGTCATACAATAGGTAATTCGTTGAGAAGAATTCTTCTTTCAAGTCTTGAAGGTGCTGCTATTACTTCAGTAAGAATTACCGGAGCGTTACATGAATTTGCAGTTTTAAAAGGCGTTAAAGAAGATGTAGCACAGATTGTTTTAAATTTGAAAAAAATAAGGATAAAACTTTATTCTAACGGGCCAGAAAGACTTTTTTTAAGAGTAAAAAAACCCGGAAAAGTTATTGCAAAAGATATTGAAGCAAATGTCAATGTGGAGATAATGAATTCTGAGCAGGAAATTGCAAATATAGATAATGGCACAGTGCTTGAAATGGAAATGGAAGTATCCTTAGGCAGGGGTTATGTACTTGCCGAAGAAATGGAAGCAAGCAAGTATCCTGTAGGAACAATACTTCTTGATTCATTGTTTTCTCCTATAACAAAAGTTAATTACGAAGTTGAGAATACTCGTGTGGAGCAAATTATTAATTATGACAGACTTATAATGGAAATATGTACTGACGGTTCAGTGACTCCTAGAGATGCTCTGATAAAATCTGCAAAAATATTGAGGAATAGTCTTGTAATTTTTACCGGTGAGCCTATTGAATCTGAAAAAATTATTGTAGAAAAAACATCTGAAAGTAAAAAAGATATTGTGGAAGAAGGAATTTTTGATCAATCGATAAACGTTATTGGTTTTTCAACAAGATCTTCAAACAGCTTGAAAAACGCAGGAATCGAAACTGTAGGAGATCTTGTTAAAATAGAGGAAGAGGATCTTTTGAATTTTAATAATCTCGGAAAACGTTCATTTGAAGAGATTAAAGCTAAACTTGGAGAATTAAATCTGACGTTTGGTATGAAAATTAAAAATGGAGAAAAAAATGATAAAAACTTATAATGGAAGTAAGCTTGGGATTACAAGTTCGCATAAAAAAGCGTTGCTTCGCAATTTAACGACCGAGTTATTCCTGCATGAAACAATAACAACTACATTGCCGAAAGCAAAAGAGCTTGTAAGTTATTCTGAAAAACTTGTGACAAAAGCAAAAAAAGCCAATTTAAGCGCTATTAGAGCGATAAGCAGTGAAATAAATAATAAAGATGTTGTAAGAAAGGTTTTTGATGTTTTAATTTCTAGGTATAAAGGAAGAAATGGTGGATATACGCAAATTATAAAAATTGGAACAAGACGTGGCGATAGTGCAGATATGGCTGTAGTTAAATTGATTGTATAAAAATAAACGCAT